>CAMHOI010000022.1 GCA_946186725.1 uncultured Clostridia bacterium | reverse complement strand
GCGATCTCGGCGGCGAGGGCCATCCGCTCGGAAAAGAGCCGGACGATCTCCTCGTCCACACGGTCGATTCTTTCACGGATCTCGTCTCGGTTCATGCTTTTCTCCTTTCCAGCAGGGCGTCGTAAACGGCCAGCGCGGCCGCCGCCTCCACGCAGGGCACCGCGCGCGGCACCACGCAGGGATCGTGCCGCCCGGGCACGCGCAGCGCCACGGGCCGCAGGGTTTCCAGATCGACGCTTTGTTGGGACTTGGCGATGGACGGGGTGGGCTTAAAGGCCACACGGAAGGTCAGAGGCATCCCGTCGGTGATCCCGCCGAGGATGCCGCCGCAGCGGTTGGTTACGGTCTCGACCCGCCCCTCCCGCACGCAGAAGGGGTCGTTGCTCTCGCTCCCCCTCATGGCGGCCAGGGCGAATCCGTCGCCGAATTCCAGCCCCTTGACGGCGGGGATGCCGAAGATCATGCGCGCCACGCGGTTCTCCATCCCGTCAAAGATGGGGTCGCCCACGCCGGCGGGCAGGCCGATCACGGCGCATTCCACGATCCCGCCTACCGAGTCGCCCTCCGCCTTCGCGGCGAGAATGGCGGCCTGCATGGCTTCTCCCCGCTCGTCGCTGACCGTGGGGAAGGCCTTTTCGGCGGTGGAGGCGGTCAGCGCGCCCTCGTCCTCAATCCCCGCGACGGCGGCGATGCGGGAGAGGATGACCACGCCCTCCTTTTCGAGCAGCTGCTTGCAGATGCCGCCCGCCACGCACAGCGGCGCGGTCAGCCGGCCCGAAAAATGTCCGCCGCCCGCCGCGTCCTGCGCGCCGCCGAACTTGACCTGGGCGGTGTAGTCGGCGTGACCGGGGCGGGGGACGACCTTGAGCGAGTCGTAGTCGCCCGGGCGTGTGTCGGTGTTGCGGATGATGGCGGTGACGGGCGTGCCGCAGGTGACGCCGTTGACGAGCCCGCAGAGGAATTCCGGCTCGTCTGCCTCTCTGCGGGGGGTGGACAGGGCGTTCTGTCCCGGCGCCCGCCGCTTGAGGAAAGCGGCCAGCGCCGCCATGTCGACGGTCTCGCCGGCGGGCAGGCCCTCCAGCGTCATGCCAACGGCGGGGGCGTGGGACTGCCCGAAGAGGGTCAGCCGGACGTTGTCGCCGATCGTACTGCTCATTTCAGCACCTCCAATTGCTCCAGATCCCGCCAGAACGCGGGGTAAGATTTTTCTACGCTCTCGGCCCCCGTTACCTCGACGGGGCCCTGACAAAAGGCCGCTGCCACGGCGGCGGCCATGGCGATGCGATGATCGCCCGCCGCGTCTGCTCTGCCGCCCGAAAGGGCCCGCTGTCCCCGGATGAGCAGGCCGTCGCCGGTTTGTACCGCGTCGGCGCCCAGGGCGGTCAGCATGGCCTGCGTGGTCGCCAATCGGTCGGATTCCTTGTAGCGGAGCCGTCCGGCGTTGACAATGCGGGTCTCGCCCTCAGCGCCCGCGGCGAGCGCCGCGACGGTGGGCACCAGATCGGGAACGTCGGCGGCGTCCACCGTCTGCCCGATCAGTCGGTGACGGCCGACAAGGACGGCGTCCTCCTTCTCTTCCACACGGGCGCCGAAGCCCCGCAAAACGTCCAGGATGCGCCGGTCGCCCTGCCGGGTGTCGGCGGAAAGTCCGTGCACCGCGATCCCGCCGGGCGAGGCCGCCCCCATGCAGAGGAAGAAGGCGGCACCCGACCAGTCGCCCTCGACGTCGATCCCGCCGGGGGAGCGGTAGACAGCCCCGCCGGCCGTGCGCCAGAGGTCGTCGCCCTTCTCGTATGCGATCCCGAAGCGGGCGAGCGCGGCCTCGGTCATGGCGACGTAGCCGGAGGACTCCCGCCGCCCCGTCACGCGCAGGACGCTGTCGCCCGGCAGAAGCGCCAGCGCGAAGAGCAGTCCCGAAATGAACTGGGAGGAAACGTCCCCCGGGATCTCGTATTCCCCGGGCGTCAGCCGCCCCTCACACCGGAGCAGCGCGCCCTCCTGCGCGATCGTCATGCCGTGGGCGGCCAGCGCCCCGGTCAGCGCGCCGTGGGGCCGCTCGGGCAGCCGTCCCTCCATGCGGAAGGTGACCTTGCGCCCCAGCGCCCCCGCCACGGGGAGCAGGAAGCGCAGCGTCGACCCGCTTTCCCCGCAGGGCAGAAGGGCCTCGCCCTCCTGCGCGCCCGTCAGGGGCAGGACGCGGATCCGCTCGTCTTGGATTTGAATGTCGGCGCCCAGCGCCCGCAGGCAGGCGACCGTCGCCTCGATGTCGCGGGAGATCCCGCGGCAGTTCAGTTCGCTCGGCCCGTCGGCCAGCGCCGCCCCGATCAGCAGGCGGTGCGCCGCCGACTTGGAGGCGGGAGCGGCGATCTCTCCCTGCCGCGCGCCTGGGGAAACGAGGCGGGTCATCGGGCGCCACCCGCCTTCAGCCAGTCGGACAGCGCGCTCTTTTCCACGCTCAGAATGTCGCAGCGTCCGATCGCGCGCGGGACGATGAGACGGACCTGATCTCCCGCGCTCTTTTTGTCGGTTCCGGCAGCCCGTGCCAGGTCTTCGGCAGAGTAGGGGAGAGCGGTCGGCAGACCGGCCTTCTCCAGCATCGCCGTCAGACGGCGCGCTACGCTTTCGTCGCAGTATCCCATCGCGTGAGCGGCTCGCGCGACGGCGGCCATGCCCATGGCGACGGCCCGCCCGTGCGGCACGGTATACCCGCTGACCGCTTCGACCGCGTGACCGAAGGTGTGCCCGAAGTTGAGCATCATCCGCACGCCGAGGTCCCTCTCGTCCTTCTCCACGTGGTCGCGCTTGACAGCCACGCACCGCGCCACGGTCTCCTCGCTGATGACGCGCGCGGGCTCCCGCTCCAACGTCTCAAAGAGGGCGGCGTCGGCGATCATCGCGGTCTTGACGACCTCGGCGGCGCCGTTTTGGACTTCTTCCTCGGGCAGGGTGGCAAAGACGTCCGTATCGCAAAGCACAGCCATGGGCTGATAGAAGGCGCCGACCTGGTTCTTGCCCGCCGTCAGATCGACGGCGGTCTTGCCGCCGACCGAGGAGTCCACCGCCGCCAGCAGGGAGGTCGGAAGCTGGATGAAGCCCGCCCCCCGCTGATAGGTCGCGGCCGCAAAGCCGGCCAGATCGCCGACTACACCGCCGCCGAGCGCGGCCACCGTGTCGAAGCGGGAGAGCCCCGCCTCGCACATCGCGTTGAGCAGAGCGCCGTAGACGGCGAGATTTTTGCTCTTCTCCCCGGCGGGGAAGACGAAGCGCAGGACCGTGAAGCCGGCCTGCGTCAGACTCTTTTCCGCCCTCTCTCCGTAGAGCGGGAAGACGTTGTCGTCGGACACGAGCGCGACCCGGCTTCCCGCGCCCAACGCGCGCAGGGTCTCGCCCGTCCCGGACAGGAGTCCCTGCCCCACGCGGACGTCATAGATGCGGCTGGCGTGCACGGTGATGGTCTTCATTTATCCGTCGACCTCTTCCTTGATGGCTTTGCCCTCGGCCAGCAGGGCCGTGAGGGTTTCACGGTCGTCCGCTCGCAGGGCGTCGCGGTATTCTTCCAGGTGCCCGATGAGGGAATCGACCTCTCCGATGAGATAGTCCCGGTCGTCCAGGAACAGCTCCGCCCACATCTCGGGGTTGAGCCACGCCACCCGGGTCATATCCTTGTAGCTGCCCGCCGAGAAGCCCTTGTGGGCGCGGGCGGTGGGGCTCTTGATATAGGCGCTCGACACCAGATGGGCGAGCTGGGAGGTGAACGCGATCACGCGGTCGTGCTCCTCGGCGGTGGTTACGGAGATCGCCGCAAACCCGGCCGGCATCATCAGTCCCTTGATCCGGTCCAGCAGCGCCGCGTCGTCAAAGCGGGGCGGCACGATCACCATGGGCGCCCCCTTGAAGAGGTCGGCCCTCGCGTGCTTGAAGCCGGAGAACTGGGTCCCCGCCATGGGGTGCCCGCCGACGTAGAGGAATCCATGCTTCCCGGCGACGGCCATGCCGCGCCGCGCGACCTCCCGCTTGGTGCCGCAGCAGTCCACCACCGCGGGCTTATCCCCGAAGAGCGGCCCCTTGTCCTCCAGAAAGCGCACCGCCGCGGCGGGGTAGGTGCAGATCAGGATCAGGTCGCAGTCCTTCAGCTTGTCGTCGGTCAGTTCCCCCTTGACGCATCCGCTGAGTATGGCGAAACGGGTGACCGAGGGGTCAAGATCGTAGGCCAGCACCTCGGCCCCCGCCTTGGCGTAGGCCTTGGCGAAGGAGCCGCCGATCAGCCCCAGGCCGACCACGCCCACTAACATGTCGCGGCCTCGCGCACGGCGCGGATGCGCCCCACCAGCGCGGCGTACTCCTCCGGCCTGAGGGATTGCGCTCCGTCGCACAGGGCGTGGGAGGGATCGTTGTGCACCTCGATGATGAGCCCGTCGCAGCCGCAGGCCGTCGCCGCGAGCGCCATGGGCGGCACCATGCGGGCGATTCCGGTGGCGTGGCTGGGATCGACGATGACGGGCAGATGAGACAATTCGTGCAGCATGGGCACCGCCGACAGATCCAGCGTGTTGCGCAGGTAATCGCTGTAAGTGCGGATGCCCCGCTCGCAGAGGATGACGTTCTCATTGCCGCTGGCCATGATGTATTCGGCACTCATGAGCAGCTCCTTGAGGGTGTTGGCCAGCCCCCGCTTGAGCAGGATGGGCTTGCCCGTCTGCCCCAGCTCCTTGAGCAGATCGAAGTTCTGCATATTCCGCGCTCCCACCTGCAGGACGTCCACGTCCTCGAACAGAGGCAGATCGCTCGCGCTCATGATCTCGGTCACGATGGGCAGCCCGGTCGCCTCTCTGGCCAGCTTGAGCAGACGGATGCCGTCCGCGTGTAGCCCCTGAAAATCGTAGGGAGAGGTGCGGGGCTTGAAGGCGCCCCCGCGCAGCAGATCGGCGCCCGCCGCCTTGACGGCCCGGGCGACCGCCACGATCTGCTCCTCGCTCTCCACCGAGCAGGGACCCGCGATCAGGCAGAAATGCCCGCCGCCGATCCTGGCGTCTCCCACCCGGACGACGGTGTCCTCGGGGTGGAATTTGCGGTTGCAGCATTTGAAGGTCTCGCTGACGCGCTTGACCGATTCCACAATGTCCAAGCTGGCGATCAGATCCATGTCCACCTTGCTGGTGTCCCCGATGAGGCCGAGCACGGTCTGATAGGCGCCCTCGGAGACGTGGACGGCCAGATCCATGCTCTTGAGCCAGTCCATCAGCTGCTCTCTTTTTTCCTCTCCGACGTTGGGCTTGAGTACGACGATCATATCCTTTTCCTCCCTTGATAACAAAAAACGTGCGGCACATCGATCTGTGCCGCACGAAACCTTGACCTCGTCCCGTTTACCGCTCTTTGGCAGGCATCACAAATCGACTCTACTATCCGACACAGTAAAGTAAAAGCGGTAGTATTCGTAGCTGTGATGCAAACGGTTCATGGCGTTCCTCTCGCGTATCGCCGGAAGCCCGGCGGGATCGTTTTTCACTATACCACTGTTGTGCGCGAAAGTCAACACTTTTTCTCCGTTTATCGTTGCACTTTTTGCGTGGGTGTGGTACAATGATGTGAATTATTGTGTCTTCGGAGGTGGCGTATGGCCAAATTGTCGGAGATGAAGCGTCAGCTTCGCGCCTCCCGCAAATCCAACGATACCGAATCTCCCTTCGACCGGTTCGTCCACGATCCCGTGGCGCTGGTCTTTTCCCGTTTGTTCATCCGCTGGGGCCTCCACCCCAACGCCGTTACCCTGCTGTCCATGGCCTTCGGCGTGACGGGCGGGATCCTCTTTGCGTGGCGTGACTGGCGGGTCAACCTCGCCGGCGTACTGCTCCAGATCTTCGCCGCCATCCTCGACTGCTGCGACGGGCAGGTGGCCCGCCTGACGGGGAAGACGTCGCGCTTGGGCCGCGTGCTCGACGGCTTGGTGGACGGCGTCAATTTCGCCGCGGTCTATGTTGCGCTCGGCGTTCGCATGATGGGGGAGAACATCCCCTTCACCGATCGGCCGTGGGGCTTATGGATCTGGCTGATCGTCCTGCCGGCCGCCCTCTGGTTCCACGCGGGCCAGTGCCGCATGGCCGACTACTACCGCATCGTTCACCTTCAATTCCTGGACCCGGCGACCGCCGTCGCCTTCACCACGTCCGCCGATCTGCGTGCCGAGGCCGGCGCCCCCGATCCTTCCCGCCCCGGTTATGAGACGCTCTTTCTCCGCTTTTACGCCTCCTACACCGCCGCACAGGAGAGAGCCACCCCCCACCTCCAGCGGCTGCTCAATGCCATTCGCGCCAAGGGCTCCCTGCCCGTGGAGATCGCGGACGCCTACCTGATCGAGAGCCGAAAGATCGTGCAGATCACCAACCTGCTTACCTTTAACCTGCGCGCTTATACGCTTTATGTCCTGGTGCTGTTGGGGTGGCACGTGTGGTTTTTCCCCTTCCTCATCCTCGGCCTGGAAGGGCTCAAGTGGTTTATGATCCGCCGATATGAGCAAATCGCCGCCCGCGTTTGGCAGGGCATGATGGCGTCTGCCCGGCACGAGGGGGAACTGGAATGAAAAAACGCTACCGTTTTCTCTTCTTTGCCATCGGCGTGGCGGGCATCGCCCTGCTGATCTATAAGGCGCGTCCCGAGCGGGCGCAGTGGCAGGAGCTGCTCAAGCCCGAGATCAGTCTGCTGATGCTCGGTCTGCTTCTGCTTTGGGCCGTGATCTACGCCCTGCATACGGGCGTTTACCGCCTCATCCTCGCCCCCGAGGAAAAGAGGATCGGCTTTTGGCAGCTCTATAAGATCTGCGTGACCGGCTTCGCTCTCAACAGCGTCACACCCGCCGGTCTGGTCGGCGGCGAGCCCTACCGCATCATGGAGCTCAAGCGGTACTATTCTGCCGAAAAGGCCGTTTCCTCCACCCTGACCTTCACGCTGCTGTACGTCATGGGCCATGTCCTGCTTTGGGTTACGGGCGTCGTCGTTTATCTCTGCTTCGGCTGTCCGGGCAAGGTGGTCGAGACCGTCCTGCTGTGCGTGGCGGGCGGCGTGCTGGCGCTGGTCGGCGCGCTCGTCCTCTTCGGACGCCGAAAGGGCTTCGCGGTGTCCACCCTCCGCTTGCTGACCCGGGTGCCCCTCGTGCGCCGCTGGGCGACCCGCCTGCTGGAGACCAACGGCACGCATTATGAGGAGATCGACGCCGGTTTCGTCGCCTTCCGTCGGGAGGGCGCCCGCTTTTGGAAGGGACTGGCGCTGGAGTATCTGTCCCGCCTGCTGGAGGGGGCCGAATATTGGATCATCCTTCGCTACCTCGGCGCGCCGGTCAACCCGCTCGACGGCATTCTCGTCATGAGCACCGCCTCCCTGCTTGGCAACATCCTCTTCGTCATCCCCATGCAGGCGGGCACCCGCGAGGGCGGCATGGCGCTGGCGCTCCGCTGGGTCAGGGTGAACCCCGGCACCGGACTGATGGCGGGCCTGATTTACCGCGTGCGGGATCTGGCCTGCATCGTCATCGGCGTGTTCTGTTTGCTGATCGACCGCGAACTGCTGAAAAAGAACGCCAAGGGCGCCGCCGCGAAAGGACAAACGCCATGATCGCGCTTTGGGAGGAGACCCACCGTCTGCGCGCCAATGATTTTGATGCCCGTATGCAGTGGAAGCCGAGCGCCGTGCTCGATTTGTTTCAAAGCGCCGCCGGCGTCCACGCCGACTCGCTGCACATCGGCTTCAGCGATATGCTCAAGCGGGATTTGCTCTGGGTGCTGGTGCGCGTGCGATATGAGGTCGTCGCCACCCCGCCCCTGTACAGTCTCATTCGGATCCGCACCTGGCCTTTGGCACCGGGCGGCCTGAGCGGGAAGCGGGACTACCTCGTCACCGATCTGGATGGCAACGTCCTGCTTCGCGGCACCTCCGACTGGGTCTTTATCCACGCCGGGACCCGCAAGCTGACGCCCGCGCGGGACGTCTACCCACCCGATACCGAATACTGTAAGGAGCGCGCCCTGCTCACGCGCACGGGCAAGGTGCCCGACTTCGCCCCCGAGGGCGCTCCCTTCCTCGTCACCCCTCATTACTGTGAGGAAGATATGAACGGCCACGTCAACAACACCCGCTACGCCGACTTCGCCCTCAACGCCCTCTCCCCCGGGGAGGAGGAGCGCATCGCCGCGCTTCAGGTGGACTTCCGCAAGGAGGTCATGCCCGGCGAAACGCTCTCGCTGTTCACCCGCCGGGAGGAGGGACGCGCCCTCGTGCGCGGAGAGGGGCCGGAAGGGGAGTGCCGCTTCGCCTGCGACGTCACCTGGGCTTGACAGGACGCCCCCGCGCAATTATACTGTAAGGCGTTTCATTCGTTTGAAGGGAGCATGACCATGATCCTGACCGTCGACATCGGCAATACCAACGTCACCCTCGGCGGCTTTGAGGGGGACGACCTCGTTTTCACCGCCCGGCTCGCGACCGAGCCGCGTCATACGGCCGATCAGTACGCCGTGGCGTTGGACAGCGTTCTGCGTCTGAAGGGGGTCGCGCCCGACCGCGTCACCGGCGCCGCCGTCAGCTCGGTCGTGCCCACCGTCGGCTCCGCCGTCACGCTGGCGCTGCGCACCCTCTGCGGGGTCGACGCCGTCGTCATCGGACCCGGGGTCAAGACCGGGCTCAACATCCGCATCGAGAACCCCGCCCAGCTCGGCGCCGATCTTGTCGCCGGCTGCGTGGGTGCGCTCGGCAAATATCCCATGCCCTGTATCATCTTTGATCTCGGCACCGCCACCACCGCCATGGTCATGGACGCTTCGGGCGCCATGATCGGCGGCGTCATCGCGGCCGGCCCCGCCATGACGCGGGACGCGCTGGCCACCGGCACCGCGCAGCTTCCCAGCGTCGACCTGCGGGCCCCCGCCCGCGTCATCGGCGCCAACACTGTCGACTGCGTCCAATCCGGCCTCATCCACGGCGCCGCCGCCATGCTGGACGGCATGGCCGCCCGCATCGAGGAGGAACTGGGACAGCCGGCGACACTTGTGGCTACAGGCGGCCTGGCAGAGAGGATCGTCGCCCATTGTAAGCGGGAATTCCTGCTTGACGATCGTCTTCTGCTGGACGGACTGCTGCAAATATATAAGCGCAATTCGCGCTGACCATCCACCCTTGCGACAACAAATAGCACCCTGAAAAGGGGCTGTATTGGAGGATTGCAATTATGAGTCAAACTGTCAGTAAAGCCAAAACCATCGCCATCCTGGGCGCCTTCACCGCCCTGATCGCCGCCATCAGCTTCCTGCCCATCAAGACCATGGGCCTGGAGATCACCCTCTCCATGGTGCCGGTCGCCGTGGGCGCCATCTGCTTCGGTCCCGCCGCGGGCGCCTATCTGGGCGGCGTGTTCGGCCTCGTCAGCTTTTTGCAGTGCTTCGGCTGGAGTGCCTTCGGTGCCGTGCTGCTGAATATCAACCCCTGGCTGACCCTTTTGGTCTGCCTCCCCACCCGCGTGCTGGCGGGCTGGCTGTGCGGCCTGATCTTCCGCGGCTTTTCCAAACTTCAGAAGGGGCGCGCCGTCGGCTATCCCGTCGCCAGTCTGGCGGCGGCGCTGCTGAACACCGTCTTCTTTATGACGACCCTGATTCTCTGCTTCTACAACACCGAATATATCCAGGGCTTCGTGACCGCGCTGGGCGCTGCCAATCCTTTCATCTTCGTGGTGCTCTTCGTGGGGATCAACGGTCTTGTAGAGCTGATCGCGGGCGCCGTGCTGGCCGCTCCCTGCGCCGTCGCGGTCAATAAGGCGCTGAGCCGCCTGCACGCCTGAAATTGATTTGACAATCCCGGTCGCCTGTGTTACAATGGGCCGGACGGCCGGGCCATACGGAGAGTTGTCCGAGTGGTCGAAGGTGCAGCACTCGAAATGCTGTAGACCGAAAGGTCTCTAGGGTTCGAATCCCTAACTCTCCGCCAACGCAAAGAAAAAGACGCCGTCGCGGCGTCTTTTTCTTTTCTCCGTATCGCGGCGCGACGGCGGCGTTTTTTGCTCGTCTGGGCCGTCATCCCTTTCCCCCGCCCACTTCGTTTTCTTCCTCTTCCAGCTCGCGGTAGGCAACCTTGCCGATCGCCGTGCGCGGCAGCTCGCGCCGGAATTCGATCTCGCGCGGCAGGGCGTACCTGGCGATATGCAGAGACAGCGCGTTCATAATTCTTTCCTTCAGCGCATCGTCGGGCGCCACCCCTTCGGCCGGAACGACGAAGGCCTTGACTCTCTGCATGCGGCGCGGGTCTCTGACCCCGATGACGCAGCTGTACGCCACCTCCGGCAGGCCGTCGATGACGTTCTCCAGTCGCGAGGGATAAACGTTGTAGCCGTTGGTGATGATCATGCGCTTCATCCGCTGACGGAAGTAGACGTAGCCGTCCTCATCCATGCAGCCCAGGTCGCCCGTATACAGCCAGACGTCGCCGTCCCGCAGGACGCGCAGGGTCTTGGCGGTCAGCTCCGGGTCCTTGAGGTATCCCAGCATCACGGTCGGCCCCTTGAGCACGATCTCGCCCTCCTCGCCGGGCGGCAGGAAGTCGCCGGTGCCCGGCCTTACGATCCCGTATACGGTGTCCGGGAAGGGGAGCCCGATGCTCCCCTCGCGGTACTCGTCCTTGGGCGTCAGGCAGCTTGCT
>CAMHOI010000021.1 GCA_946186725.1 uncultured Clostridia bacterium | reverse complement strand
CAAATCTTTCCGGCGGTTTGTCTCGGCAAGCCGCCGTTTTTCGTTGGACGTATTGAAATGCGGCAAAAAAAATGATATAATGCGATAGTTAAACCACAGTCAAGGAAGTCGGAGCATGAAACAAGATCATCTGCGCAACATCGCCATCATCGCCCACGTCGACCACGGCAAGACCACCCTCGTGGACAAGCTGCTGCGGCAGTCGGGCACCTTCCGCGCCAACGAGCAGGTCGCCGAGCGGGTCATGGACTCGGGCGACATCGAGCGGGAGCGCGGCATCACCATCCTGTCCAAAAATACGTCGCTGACCTATCAGGGACGAAAGATCAACATCGTCGACACCCCCGGTCACGCCGACTTCGGCGGCGAGGTGGAGCGCATCCTCATGATGGTGGACGGCGTGCTGCTGCTGGTGGACGCCTTTGAGGGCTGTATGCCCCAAACCCGCTTCGTGCTCAAGAAGGCGCTCGCCCTGGGCAAGAAGCCCATCGTCGTCATCAACAAGATCGACCGGCCCATGGCCCGCCCCGCCGAGGTGGTGGACGAGGTGCTCGACCTCTTCATCGAGCTGGGCGCCGACGACGATCAGCTGGAGTTCCCCGTCGTCTATGCCTCCGCCCGGGACGGCTACGCCTCCCTCGATCCCAACGTGCGCGAGGGGGACATGCGTCCCCTGCTGGACGCCATCATCGAGCACGCGCCCGCGCCCGAGGGAGACCCCGACGGGCCCCTGCAGCTGCTGTTCTCCAACATCGACTATGACGAATACGTCGGGCGCATCGGCGTCGGCCGCGTGGAGCGGGGCCGCGTGCACGAGGGCGACAACGTCGTGCTCTGCCATACCGACGGTACCACCAGCAGCGTGCGCATAACCAAGCTCTACCAGTTTGAGGGACTCAAAAGGGTGGAATGCGAGGAGGCCTCCATCGGCGACCTGGTCGCCGTGTCGGGCCTGACCGACCTCAACATCGGCGAGACCGCCTGCGACCCCGAGCACGTCGAGCCCCTCCCCTTCGTCAAGATCGACGAGCCCACCGTGGCCATGAACTTCATGGTCAACAACTCCCCCTTCGCCGGCCGGGAGGGCAAATTCGTCACCTCCCGCAACCTGCGCGAGCGCCTCTTCCGCGAGGTGGAGACCAACATCAGCATGCGGGTGGAGGAGACCGACTCCGCCGACACCTTCCGGGTGTCCGGCCGGGGCGAGCTGCACCTGTCCATCCTCATCGAGACCATGCGCCGCCAGGGCTACGAGTTCCAGGTCTCCCGCCCCCAGGTGATCTACACCTATCAGGACGGGGTCAAAATGGAGCCCATGGAGTTGCTGATGATCGAGGTGCCGGAGTCCTACGTCGGCGCCGTCATCGAGAAGCTCGGCGCCCGCAAGGCCGAGCTCATCAACATGGGCAGCCGGGAGGCGGGCTCCACCCACATCGAGTTCCGCATCCCCGCCCGCAGTCTGATGGGCTACCGCTCCCAGTTCCTGACCGACACCAACGGCAACGGCATCATGAACCACGTCTTTGACGGCTACGAGCCCTTCAAGGGCGAGATCCCCGAGCGCTCCTCCGGCTCCATCATCGTCCACGAGACGGGCGAGTCCACCGCCTACGGCCTCTTCAACACCCAGGAGCGCGGCCGGCTCTTCATCGGGCCGGGCGTCGAGGTCTACGAGGGCATGATCGTGGGCGAGAACCCCAAGGGGGAGGACATCGTCTGCAACGTCTGCAAGAAAAAGCACGCCACCAACACCCGCGCCGCCGGCAGCGACGAGGCGCTCAAGCTGACCCCGCCCAGCACCTACTCTCTGGAGCAGGCGCTGGAGTTCATCAAGGACGACGAGCTGGTCGAGGTCACGCCCCAATCCATCCGCTTGCGCAAGAGCATCCTCTCCAAGGAGCTGCGCATGAAGCAGATGAGCAAGCTCAAGCACTGAGATGTTCCTCGATCTTTTCAAAAGCAAGAAGCGCCGCCGGGCGGAATCCCAGACCTTCGTCGTCCTGGATCTGGAGTGGAACTCCGCCTACTGCAAGTGGGAAGGCCGCTTTCTCAACGAGATCATCGAATTCGGCGCCGTTAAGCTGGACGGCAATCTGCGGGAGATCGGCCGCTTTCAGTGCTTCGTGCGCTCCCAGCTGACCAACCGCCTGCGCGGCCGCTTCAAGGGCCTGACCAACATCTCCAATGAGGATATGCGAAGCGGGATCTCCTTCCAGGAGGCGGTGCGCCGCTTCACCGATTGGGCGGGCGAGGACACCGTTACGCTCACCTGGAGCAACACCGACATTCACACGCTGGTGGACAACCTGCAGACCCTCATGAGCCGCAAATCCATCCCCTTCCTCTACCGCTACGCCGACCTGCAGAAGTACGTCCAGCAGCGCCTGGGCGTGACGGGCAATCAGATCTCGCTCTCCGCCGCCGCGGAGCGGCTGGGCGTGGACTTCAAGGAATACGCCGCCCACCGTGCGCTGGGGGATGCCCTTTGCAGCGCCGAGCTCCTCCGCCGCACCTGGGTGGAGGGCGGTCTGGATCCCTTCCTGGTGGATACCACCGTACCCGATTACTACGCCCGCATGCTCTTCAAGCCCTTTGTCGTCTCCGACCTGAACAGCTCCGACGTCGACCGGGACAAGATGCGGGTGCGCTGCCCCGACTGCGGCCGGTATATGAAAAAGATCGGGCGCTGGCAGTTCGTCAACGGCGCCTTCCGCGCAAGAATGCGCTGCCCCCGCTGCAACGGCGAGTTCATGGGGCAGGTCCGCTTCAAAAAGTACTTTGACCACGTCGCCATCAACAAGAGCGCGCACCCCGCTCCTCCAAAGGAAAAAGCGGCGGAGGAAACGGTCAAAGCCGAATAAGGGAGATCCGCGCACAGCGCGTTCCAATTCAAACACAAAGGAGTACGATCATCATGGCAAAGAAAAAACCCGGCATCATCCAGGAGTTCAAGACCTTCATCCTTCGCGGGAACGTCATGGATCTGGCCGTCGGCGTCATCATCGGCGCCGCCTTCCAGGCCATCGTCAACTCCCTGGTCAACGACGTCATCATGCCCTGCGTGGGCGCCATCTTCGGCGGCGCCGACTTCTCCGACTGGTTCGTCGTGCTGAAGATGCCCGCCGCCCTGCCCGAGGGCGTGACCGCCGCCCAGGTGCAGACCTCTCTCGCCGCCGCCAAGGAGGCCGGCGCGACCGTGTTCGCCTACGGCTCCTTCATCACCGCCATCCTCAACTTCCTCATCCTCGCCATCATCATCTTCCTGATGGTCAAGGGCATTAACCGCTTGACCACCGTCGGCAAGAAGAAGGAAGAGGAGGCCCCCGCCGCCCCGACCACCAAGATCTGCCCCTTCTGCAAGAGCGAGATCGCCATCGAGGCCACCCGCTGCCCCCACTGCACCAGCGCCCAGCCCGAGGAGGAAGCGGCCGAATAAGTCTCCCCGCATAACAGAAACTCCGGTTCTCATCTGAGAACCGGAGTTTTTTATAATAGTCTCCCTTGTGCAAAGGGAGGTGGCACGCGAAGCGTGACGGAGGGATTGTCTGCGCGTTTTGGCTTTTCAACAATCCCCCACCCGCGATGCGGGAGCCCCCTTTACACAAGGGAGCCAACGCTTCCACTCAGCAAGAATCGTCACCCTATCATTTTCTCCTGACGTATCCGCTTTACTGCGGGTTCACGTCCGCGTCGGTGAGCCGGAGGCCGAAAACGTGGTCGGAATCGTTGACGGTGACGGCTTTGGGACTGCATAGCTCGCCCTCGGCGCCGCCCCACTCGAAGACGGTGATCCCCGTGCAGCGCAGGTGGACGTGGGGGATGACGATCATCGGATGGACATTGAAGAAGTGGGCGATCAGGCAGGCGATCGACCCGCCGTGCGCCACGATCAGGGGGAAATCCGTCCCCCGCTCCGGCCCGCGAAGGCAGCGGTAATAGGGGCCCTCCCGGCGATAGCCGAGCGTCTGCTCGATCCAGCGGTCGAACCCGTCGGTCACCCGGGCATAGCTCTCCCTGGTGCGGTTGCCCTCGCCCCAGAGGGGGTTGTGCTCCCAGTCCTCCGCCGCCAGGTCGACCCCCTGCTTGATCAGCAGATCACAGCCGAGCCAGGGACTGAGCTTCCTTTGCTCCTCGCCGGTCAGCCCCGGCAGGCCGGTCACGATCTCCCGCATGAAGTCCAGCCCGGTCACGGGCATGGCCAGCGCCTCACCGATACAGGCGGCCGTCTCCTCGGCGCGCCCCAGCGTGGAGGTATAGACCGCCGTGATCCCGCGGTCGACCAGCCGCGCGGCGCACGCCTGTGCCTGCCGGCGGCCGAGCGGGGTGATACAGTCGTGCGCGTAGTCGGGGTCAGCGTGCCTGACGAAACAGATCTGCAATCGTTATCCCTCCTCATACGGATTCGGCTCGAAGTCGCCCGTCCCCACGACGCCCGAGGTGGGGGCGTGGTCGGCAAAATCGGCGTCCGATTTCATAAAGCAATCATACCAGTCCCGCTGTCGAGCCGGACCATGTTCCAGGCGTTGCCCTGCCCCTCGGGCTGGCCGTTGCGGTAGGCGCCGACAGCGCGCAGCAGAGCAGTGCGGCGAGCAGACGCAGGCGCCCCTTCAGCGGTTGTTGATGGCGTCGATGGGCCGCTTGGCGGCGATGCGCCGCACGGGGAAGAAGCTGGCCAGCGCCGCCACGCCCACGCTCACGACGATCAGCAGCAGGATCTGCCGCGGGCCGAAGTGGAGCACCGTCACCAGCAGGCCGCGCTCGCGCAGGCCGAGGTTGATCGCCAGTGTGGCCAGCCCCGTGGTGATCGAGGCCATCAGCGCGTTGAAGGCGGCGATGAGGAAGCTCTCGGAGAAGAAGATGCGGAAGACGTCCGCGCCGCGGGCGCCGATGGCGCGCAGGATGCCGATCTCCGGCTTCTTGCGGCTGACGCTCGCGCCGATGAAGGCCGCCAGGAGCAGCCCCGCGAAGCCGGCGAAGAAGACGCCCATCCAGAGGAAGATCCGGCTCAGCGTGCGGAAGACCTCGTCCAGAGTGTCCAGCTCATAGCAGGCGGGGTTCTGCAGGGGGTAGGAGACCCCTTCCCTGTCGGTGTAGCAGAAGCGGACCAGCTCGTCGACGCCGCGCCCCTCCGGCATGGGGGCGACGGCGAAGGTGTAGACCCGCCCTTCGTTGACGCCCAGCCGCTCAAGATCGGCGTCCGACATCACCATGTCGGAGTCCTCCGCCGCCCCGACGGGGTGATAGATCCCGACCACCTTCCAGCCGTTCTCGTCGCCGTCTTCGCGGGAGAGGGTGAACGCGCGGTCAAAGATCTCCGCCCACTCCTCGGTAGTGCGGGCGGCATCCCCCTCGTAGTAGAACTTGCCCTGGGCGATGTTGACGAGCACCTCCCCGGGGCCGAGGGCGGCCCGGGGCTGACCGAACCACTCGATCCAGCCCTCGTCCACCTGATCCAGCGAGCAGAGGAGTGAGCCGCTCACGGACAGATCGTACTCCTCGTCGCGGAGCACCGCCCAACTGTTGTTTTCGTAATACGGGGCGTTGGCCGCCATGGCGGCGACGGCGCCCTCGGCGACGAAAATGTTGGAGGCCAGCCCAAAGTGCACCTCGCTCTCATACTCGTTCTCCAGAGCAAAACGCAGGACCATGTCGGCGGTGGTCATGGACTCCTCCGTGCGGGTGAGCAGCTCGTATCGACCGGCGTCGAACCCGGTGTCCACCACGCCCACGACGGTGAACCCGTTTTCGCCCAGGCGCAGGGTCTTGCCGACCAGATCCTCCGGCGCGGCGACGGCGCGGTAGAGGGGCCGGCCGTCCTCGCCGAGATCGTCGTCGGGCGCGCGGTAGCCGCCCCGGCGGAAGGTCTCAAACAGCCAGCGGGAGACGGCGATCTCCCCCTCCTTCTCGGGCAGGCGGCCCGCCGCCATGGTGAAGCCGTAGGCCGCCCGATCCTCCTCGGTCAGCTCGGTGAACCCGTTGACCTCGGCGGCGTAGAGGGTATAGGCGATCCCCGTCTTCTCGGCGACCGCCTCGTCGATGGAAAACGCGTCGGCGTCGTACTGCTCGCGCAGATCGTACTTGTGAATCCAGACGGGATCGTAGCTGCCGCAGTAGTTCAGCCCCGTCTCCCCGCGCAGGGAGACGATCTCCCCGGCGGTCATGTTCTGCTGGCGTTTGCCCTCCTCGACCGACTGCCGCACGGCGGCGTAGCGGATTTCGCTGTCCCGCAGGGAGTCGGCACAGGCCCGCTGATGATCGAAGGCGCCCATGGTGTCGCTCAGCCCGAAGAGGGTGAAGGCGATCACCGACAGGATGAGGGTGAACACCAGGCGCACCTTTTTGTATTTGAGGGCGCTCGCGCCGATGGCAAAGGCCTTCTTCATGGGCAGCTTGGAGCGGATGAGCCGGAAGGGCTCCCCCTTCTCCTCCGACTGACGCGCCGGATCGGTGGGAACGAAGGCGGCCGCGGCGCCCGCGCGGGGCTGAATGACGGCGCCCTGCTCCCGCTGCGCGAGATAGGCGTTGATGGCCTCGCGGTCCTCCTCGGTCAGACGGTAGCCGGCGGGGACAGTCACGCCCGTCTCGTCGAAGGCCAGCCCCTCCTGCGCGGGGAGCTCCTGCGCGGCCCGCTCGACGTCACGGATGACCCTGCCGTCGGCCAGCTCGACGATGCGGTCGGCGTACCGCTCGGCAAATTCGCGGTCGTGGGAGACCACCAGCACCAGCTTGTCGGCGCTCAGCCGCTTGAGGGTATCCAGCACCTGCCGCCCGGTGACGGAATCGAGGGCGCCGGTCGGCTCGTCGGCCATGATGACGTCGGGGTCCTTGACCAGCGCGCGAGCGATGGCCACCCGCTGCTTCTGCCCGCCGGACAGCTCGTTGGGCTTGCGGTCGGCGCAGTCGCTCAGGTCGACCTGGCGCAGGATGGCGTTGATCTGCTCGTCGGTGGCCCGGCGCCCCTGCAGCTCGATGGCGAGGGCGACATTGGCGCCGACGGTGAATTCCTCCAGGATGTTGTACTCCTGGAAGATGAAGCCGAGGTAAGTATTGCGGTAGGAATCCAGCTCCCGCTGGCGGAAGGCATGGGCGGACACGCCCTTGAGGATCATTTCGCCCGAATCGAAGCGGTCCAGCCCGCCCAGCACGTTGAGCAGCGTCGATTTGCCGCTGCCCGATTTGCCGAGCAGGAAGACCATCCCCTTCTCCCCGAAGGTGAGGGAAACGTCGTCGAGCGCCTTGACGGGCACGCCCCGCTTCGGCCGGTAGGTCTTGGTCAGATGTCGGATCTCAAGCATTGCGTTCTCCTTTCAGCGTCAAAGACGCCCTGCTCCCTCCATGATACGGGAAGATCATGGAAAAAGCAAGGCGTTTGACGGCAATGTGCAATTTTATTCCACGATGTCGGCGGATACGATGACGTAGCCGTACTCGTTTTCGGCGGGAGCAAGCAGGGTCTCGACGGTGTGCGCTTGGCGCGTGTCCAGCCCCTCCACCGTCAGCGCCGAGGTGACCAGCAGACGGCCGTCCTCCTGCTCCCGGACGGAGGTCACGGTCTGCTCGTGATAATCGTAGCTGCGGGGAAGAAGGGCGTAGTACCCCTCGGGCGGATCCATGCCGTAGACTTCGCCCGCCTCGGGCGAGACCGAGCGGCCGTAGCGGGCGAGGATGACCTCCTGCACCAGCGCGCGCTCCAGATAGCGGAACCCGTCGATTTCCACGGCGCGGTCGAGCAGGGTGATCTCCACCGCATCGAGCAGCGCGCCGTCGTCGTACAGTGCCTCCCCGAAGGCGCGGTTGGCGGTGACGAGGGCGATGGCGCCGCTGTAGTCGGGCGCGGGCGCCTCAGACACGGGCGTCTCGCTGACGGCGGTCACGCGGGGCTCGGCCCGGGGCGCCGGGTCGGGCGAGGAGGTCGCCGCCTGCGCCGCGGGGGCGGAGGCGACCGGCGCGGGGGCGGCGGGCAGGTTCAGCGCGGCCGCGCTGCCCACGGCGACGGCGAGGATCAGCACCGCGACCCATCCGGCGATACGCACGCTCTTTTTCATCCGGCTCCCCTCCCCGTTTTGATTCTGTTAACAGTATAGCAGAGGGCGGCGCGGAAAGTCATCTCAAAAGAGTTACAATTGGGTTACAGTTTCGTAATCTTTCTCCCGCGGAGAGCTACAGAACGTTTCTGAGGCAGGGGCTCTCGTCCTTGACGACGTGGGTGAGCATAACGGCGGCGCTCTGCGCCTCGGAAATGAACTCGTCCAGGGTGTCGGGAGCGGCCAGGGCGGGCAGACGGGCGATCTGGGCGCCCAGCTCCTCCACCAGATCGTGATGAACGAAGCCGTTGATCCCCGCCTCCGCCTCCATATAGGCGGCCTCGGCCTGCCGCGCCAGCCGCGCCGCCCCATCGACGTCTCCCGCCCGGGCGGCCTCCAGCGCCTGCGTCAGGAAGCCGCCCACCCGCTCGCCCGTGCGCCGCACGACCAGCGAGCCCGTCACACAGATCGCCGCGATCACCGCGATCAGGATCCCCGCCGCGATCAGCCGTTTCATTCCTTCTCCCTCCTCACCAGAGCGACGCGCCCCTTTCCGTCCACCGTCATCAGGAACAGCTCGTCGGGCGCGACCCCCTGCTCGTCAAGCAGTGCGGCGAGCTGACGCCGGGTCAGCCCCACCGCGGCCATGAATTCCTCCCGCACCTTGCCGTCGCAGACCACCGGCGCGGGCAGACCGCCGTCCTCGGCGGCGGCGCCGACCTGCGCGGCGGTGGCGGGCTGACAGCCGGGCTTGAGGAGAACGGACAACTCGCCGTTGGTCTCCATGATGGCAAACGCCACGTCCTCCACCGAAAAGACCTGCTGCTGACGCAGCCGCTCCAGCAGATCGTCCACCGTCAGACGCAGCGCGCGCATGGCCTTCTGATCCGGCTTGCCGCGGCGGATCACCACCGTCGGCCGCCCGTCGACCACGCGGCGCAGTCCGTCCCACTTGAGCATGACCACCGAGAGGGTCACCTCCAGACACACCAGAGCCAGTATGGCCAGCACGCCGTTGACCACGGGCTGCTTGATGTCCTGGATGGGAATGGTCGCGATGTCTGAGATGAGGATGGTCGTGACCAGCTCGTTGGGCTGCATATCCCCGATCTGCCGCTTGCCCATTACTCGCAGTCCGAGGATGACGGTGGCGTACAGCAGCACCGTGCGCACCAGCGTGACCAGCATCCGATCGCCTCCTTATTTATATTGTAAGAATGCCCCACGGCCGATTTTTTATGCCCGCGGGAAAATAGGGCTTGATTTTTGGGGGCGGCTTCGGTATAATAATGGAGCGCCTTACCACAAAGGACACGAAAAGGCAAGCACGGCACGGAGAGATGGCTGAGCTGGTCTAAGGCGCACGACTGGAAATCGTGTAACGGCTAATACCCGTTCGGGGGTTCGAATCCCCCTCTCTCCGCCAACGCGAAAAGCGCCCCACCCGGGGTGCTTTTTGTGTTGAAGTATGATCGGGAGGGGGATTCGAACAGGGCGGTTTTGCGAAGCAAAAGCGAAACAGTCCGGTGGACTGTTTCGCAGCCCGCGGGCGTGTCGGAGCGGAGCGACGAGCGAATCCCCCTCTCTCCGCCCACGCGGGCGCTTTTTTTGTTTCCCGCATTGAATTACAAAACAAATCGTGCTATAATACAGTTCTATCTTCCTCTCTGTGAGGTGATCCTTCTTGAACGCCAAACGTAAACGCGGCGTCAGCCGACGCGCCATCTTTGTGATCGTGTGGGTTGCGCTGATCCTCCTCATACTGGGCGGGATCCTGCTGTGCGGCCCCTCCCCCGGACAGACCGAGAGCATCCGTGAGGTCATGCGCGACGGCGTCCTGCACGACCGGAACAAAGTCGATCTGTTCGGCCTGGCGGTCAACCCCGGGCTGATCTCCGCCTTTCTGGTCAGCGGCGTCCTCATCCTGGCCGCCCTGCTCGTCCGGCTGATCGCCCTGCCCCGGTTCAAAACGGTGCCCGGACGGCTGCAATCCCTATTGGAATGGCCCGTGGAATTCTTCCGCAAGATGGCCAAAGGGGGTTCCCCCGAGCGGTATGGCTTCCTGGGCGCCTATCTCTTCGGTGCGGGAGTCTACATCTTCTTCGGCACCCTGTTCGAGCTGGTGGGGGCGCAGGCCGTTACCACCGAGGGGCGCCCCGTCACACTGCCCGCGCCTCTGGCCGACATCAACGGCGCCATCGCCATGGGCGTGACCTCCTTCGCCGTCATCCTGCTGGCCGGCCTCTTCGTGCGCGGCCCCAGAGGGGCGCTGCGGGTGCTCAAGGACTTTTCCCTGCCCGTGTCCATGAGCTTCCGCCTCTTCGGCGCCCTGCTGAGCGGTCTGCTGGTGACCGAGCTGGTCTACTACTACGTCTCCCTCAGCTTCGTGCTCCCCGTCGTCGTGGGCGTCCTGTTCACCCTGCTGCACGCCCTCATACAGACCTACGTTCTGACCACCCTCGTGTCCGTCTTCTTCGGGGAGGCGGTCGAGGACAAGCCCAAAAAATCCAACCCAACCAAGATCCGAAAGGAAGATGGAACGATATGAAAAAGCTCTCTTTGATCCTCACGGTGATCTTCACGCTGACTCTCCTCGTCGCGTTCACCGTCCCCGCCTTTGCCGCTGAAACGGCGGAGTCGGCCGCCGAGGCCGTCCAAGCTGACAACGGGATCGGTTCCAAGGCCATCGCCGCCGCCATCGTGGTCGCGGCCGCCGCCGCCGCGGGCGCCATCGCCATGGGCATCGCCATCGCCTACTCCGCCTCCGCCATGGCCCGACAGCCCGAGGCCGCCGGCAAGATCAACTCCGCCATGATGCTGGGTCTGGTTTTCATCGAGACGGCCATCATCTACGCGCTGATCGTCGCCATTCTTATCATCTTCGTACTCTGATCCGAAAGGAGCGGTGACCCATGCCGCTTAACATCGATCTTGTGCAGATCCTGCTGCACATGCTCAACCTCGTCATCTTGATCGGGGCGCTGACGCTCATCCTCTACCGCCCCCTCGCCAGGTTCCTGCAAGCGCGCGAAGACGGTTT
>CAMHOI010000020.1 GCA_946186725.1 uncultured Clostridia bacterium | reverse complement strand
CGCTGTTCTTTGTTGTTTTTTACAAAGCGGGTGCTTTCGCTTTATTCAAAATCACAACAACGCGAGGCATTCGACAGAAAAAGCGTTGACGGGGGCGGCGCTTTTGGGTACAATAAGGGTAATCAGCAACGCGCCGCGCCGCGGCCGGAAAGGATGATCCGAATGGACGAAAAGATCGCCAGCGTCAATGACAACGGGGAGTACGACCCCTACATCATCAGTCTGTCCGACGAGGACGGCACCGAATACGAGTTCGAGGTCCTGGACGACGTCGACTACAACGGCGCCCGCTACCTCGCCCTCCTCCCCGTCTACGACGACCCCGGGGAGATGCTGCGCGACAGCGGCGAGCTGGTCATTCTCAAGGCCGTGCCGGGCGAGGATCCCACCGACGAGGAGTATGAGGAGATCCCCGACGACGCCGAGTACGAGGACGTCGCCGCCCTTTTCGCAGACCGGCTGCAGGATCTCTTTGAGATCGAGGAAGACGACTGAAAACGACCGTCTGCCCTGTGCGCGGACGTCGCCGTATTATGACCCGAACACTCTTTTGACAGGGGTCCGGCTCCGGCCGTGGGCACTGCAGACCTCCCGCCGCGCGCGGACGAAGGGAGCACGAAGCGACCGGCAGGACACCCACCTGCAGTACGGCAGGTTATAAGTGGCGGCGATACGGCAGGGCGGACATATTCAATAAAAAAGAGAAGAGCGGCGTGCTCTTCTCTTTTTTTTGCGTGAAGCGGGGCCGTCAATGGGGCGCTGCGGCCGCCGTCGTTGAAGAGGAAAAGCGTTTCATATCACGCGCTCCTTTCTGATTTCAGCATAGCAAAACGCAGGATCAAAGTCAACGTGAAAGGGCCGGCCGTGACGGAATATGCAAGCGGATCCTGTCGAATTATACCATACGAAACGCCCCCGCCGTCATGAGACGGCGGGGGCGTTGGCGGAATCAAAAGATCAACCGGTGATCTTGAATACTTTTCTGATGGTGGTATCGTCAAAACTGATCTGCTTCTTGGCCTCGACCTCAACATCGGTGGTCGTGTCGTTCAACTTATAGGCGCGCTCCACTTCCAGTGTGGTGCCCTTCTTGATCTCTTTCATGTAATTGTCGTCGTTGAAGTTTGCACTGTCATCGAGAATATAAGCATCGTTGAGACCGATGCCGTTCTGATAAGCTTTGTGGTCTATAGCGAGCCAAAACGATGTTGCTTCGTCATCGTTGTTGGTAAACACATACGTAACGATAACAACGGATTTGCCCTCATAGTCCTTGGCCAAGCGACAGCTTTTGATCTCCACGGAGTATTTGCCCAAAGAGTTATCGTCCTCGTTTGTGTTTTCGGCTTGTGCGGCTGACGGGGCCTTGTCCTCATCATCCGATCCGCTTGCAACAGCGAAAGCACCGAAGGCCAGCACGATCATCAGCACCAGAAAAACAGAAAGCAGTTTTTTCATCATGTTTTATCCGTCCTTTTTTTCATCAATTTTATCATCACGGACAGAATCGCGCCCGCAAGATACGCAAGAAGATCCAATCCGTCGGGCGTCCCCGACGCGATGTCCAACGCCTGTGCCGATTCCCACAGGCAGCCGCACGCCATCGCGGCGGCGGCACAGCACCAGATCGCACGGACGTCTTCCTGAAAGACAGTGCCGAGCGCAAAGCTCAATGCGTACGCCCAACAGGCGTCCGGCAAATAATTACGAAGCAGCGCGGATGCAGGCGCGCCGTCCAGCCAATGAACCCCGCCCAGAAACCAAAAGCCGCCAAACAAACAGTAGACTGTTGCACCGGTACAGAGACCGGCGAAGGCGTGAATCCCGTCCACAATTTTCCTCTTCATAGCCCCATTATAGTCATAATTATGATTATTGTCAAGTATATGAACATCTTTTATGCTGAAAGCGTAACAATAGTGTGGGGGGAGGGAGCGCCGTTGATCTGTTACGATCCGTTTTGGAAAACGCTGCGCGAGCGGGGTCTTTCCACCTACGCGCTGATCGCCAGGCACAACATCAGCAGCGCCACCCTCGACCGCATGAGGAAGGGCAGAGGCATCAGCACCATGAAGATCGACGATTTCTGCCGGATCCTTCATTGCCAAGTGGAAGACGTCATTTGCTACCTTCCCGATGAAAAACAAGAATAAACGCCGGATGCCACGTGGCATCCGGCGTTTATTCTTGTCGGGGTCATTGCCCCGAGGTCATGGCGCGGAAGTAGTCGATGATCCCGCGCACGGTCTCCTGCGCGAGGCGGGTGTTGTGGTCGTCGGCCTTGATCATCTCCAGCTCGCTGCGGTTGGTGACGTAGCCGTTCTCGGTCAGGATGGCCGGACAGCAGGACACCCGGCAGACGTAATAGGGGAAGTAATCCACCCCGCGCCCGGTGGTAAAGGCGGGCGTCACACGGGCGCACACGGCGTCGGCGAGCGCCTTGGACCAGGGCTGGAAATAATAGTTCTCGTACCCGCGCGCCGACGAAGAGGTGGAGGCGTTGCGGTGAACGGAAAGGAAGAGGTCGGGCTTGACCTCGGTGGTGATGCGGTAGCGATCCTCGAGAAGGATCTCGGTATCGTCGCTGCGGGTAAGGATGACGGTGGCGCCCAGGGATTCCAGCTCCCGCTGGAGCTTGCGGGTCAGAATGAGGTTGAGCGCCGCCTCGGTGTACTCCTTCGACGCGCCCACGGCGCCCGGATCCGCCCCGCCGTGTCCGGCGTCCACGACGATGACCGCGCCCTCCAGAGAGGCGCCGTAGGCGTTGTCGGCGTCCTTGACGACGAAGGGATCGAGGAAGGAGAACACCAGCTGGTTGTCATCGTTATAGGAGGCCGTCCAGCCGCAGAACTGACCGGGCACCCTCAGCCAGAGGCGGAGAACGTAGTTGCCCGAGTCGGCCTTGACCCACTCGGCCGAGCGGAAGACGGGATTGCCGCTCAGATCCACCTTCCCCTGCCCCGAGCCCGAGGCGGTGTAACAGAACTCGACGTCCATGTGGGTGTAGGTGGTCGCGGTGATGTCGTAGAGCGGCCGGCCGGAGCGGGGGTAGGGCTTCTCATACTCCTGAGGGTCAAGGGCGACCTTGAAGGGCGCCTTCCAGGCGACGTCGAAGGTGATGGTGGTGTGGCGCCCGTCGTCGGCGGCGTCTACCGCGGTGACGGTGTTCGCCTCGGGCAGGATGGCCTTGAAGACGCGGATGTTGTCACCCGCGTAGATGCGCTTGCCGTAGGCGAGGTTGCGGAAATAGTAGGTTTTACCCGATTCGGGACTCTTGAACATCTCCGGCTCGGTGCAGTAGTCGACCGTCCCGCGAGGGAGATAGGCGTTGGTGGGTCGGCTCCGCTCGTCGGTGGGGGTGATGACGTCCAGCGTTTCGGTCTGGGCGCTGACCACCTCCGCAACGTAGCGGTCGCCCTCCCCGGCCCGGATACCGTAGCCGCTCTGATAGATCTCAGAGGCGGTGACGTGAGGATCGGGCGTCGGCGCCGGCTTGGCGCGCACGACGAAGCTGCCGCCCGCCTTGGTCTCGGTTCGGTCGCCCTTGGCGGCGGTGACGATCAGCTCGCCCACGGAGATGGGCACGTCGTCAGCGGCGGGCATGGTGAAGGTGGCGGAATAGGTGGCGAAGGTCTCGGCCGCGTCGGCGCTGGCGGGATCGCCGCCCACCATGGTCAGGACCGTGTCGCCCAGGCGGGCGTGGACGGTGCAGCCCATCTTGGCCACCACGCCGACGGTCACACGGGTGCCGCCGTCGCAAAGCGTCTCGCCGTCGGGATAAATGGAGCGGATGAGGACGTTTTTATAGATCACGGCGCAGGTGGTGGTAGAGCCCTTGTGGGCAAAGGCAAAGGTATTCTTCCCCTCCTCCAGCCGACAGTCAAGAGAAAAATAGCCCGTTTCGCTGCGCTCGACGTCCTCCCCGTTGAGGGTGAGAGGGAAGTTGGGGTCGCTGGAGCCGATGAAGCTGACCGTGTCCACGTAAGTGGTGAACTGACGGGACGCAGGCGACTGGAGGGTGAGGGTGCGGATGCCGTACGCCTCCCCGGTCAGCCCGGCGACGACGGCGCGAAGGGGAGCGAGCTCCTCCCGGCCCGACATGAAGAGCCCGGTATCGTCGAAGAGGAACCCCTTCTGCCCGGCGTCAACAAGGGTCTGACAGCGGGCGGCCAGCTCCTGGCCCGACACCGAGGCGTCGGAAACAGGAAGGCGGTAGTAGAGCGGGATCTTCCCGCCCGGGTCTGCCTGCCAGGCGGCGGCCAGCTCCGCAAAAGCGGGCGTGGGCGTGCGGGCGTCAACGACCAAATAGTCCATCCCCTGCGCCCACGTCTTGCCCTCGCTGACGCGGTCGTCGGGCAGACATGCGCCCACGCAGACGCCGCCTCCTGAGGTGCGGATCTCCCTGGCGACGGCCGCCAGATACCGGCCGAGCATGTTGCGGCGATAGGCGTCATAGCCCATGGAGCCGCCCTGCGCGGCATAGGAGAGATAGGAAGGATTGCCGTCCGCGGGCGTACTCGGCTCGAGGAGGACGCCGTCGGCGCCGCTGTGGGCGCAGACGTCGGCCAGCTCGCTGCCCGCGTCGCGCACGCTGCCCGTGTCGGTCAGGTCATACTGTCCCCCGTCGGGAGAGAGCAGAGGATCGGCGCAAACGTAAACCAGCATGGCCTTTTCGTGGGCCATGTGAACCAGCTCGGAAAGATAGTCGACGCCGTCGACCGAAGAAAAGCGATGGCTCTCATACCACACGGAGCCGCCTTCGGCCAGCGGAAAGAAAACGGCGTTGAAGCCGGCGTCGTAAGCGGTGCGCAGCAGAAGATCGGCGCGGTCCCGCCAACCCTCGCCGGGCGTGAGGTCCAGGCCCATCTGCAGGCGGGTGGCCAGCAGGGCTTCGGGCGCCTCGACGGCGGGCTCCTCAATCTTGGCGATCTTCTCAGCGGAAGTGGGAACGGCGGGCCCCCGGGCGGCGGAAAGCGGAAGCAGGGAGGCCGCGACCGCCGCCGCGATCAGCACCAGCGCGGCGGTAACGGGCAGCCAGAAACGCCGCACGAGCGAGGTCGGCGTTCCCTGCGTCTCGGGCCGGTTTTCGTCCATACAGGCCCTCCTTTCTCAGTGATCCAGCAATCGGCGCAGCGCGGCGCGCTCGGCGGCGTGCGGCTCGTCGTCGGTGAACAGGGCGCCGAAGGAATAGAGGCAGTAGCCGGCGCAGCCCTCTTGCCGGCCGCAGCAGATCTGCCGCGCCAGCAGGTCGTGGCGGGCGCGCCATTCCTCGTGCCCGGAGTCGGTCGAATTGATGCGATAGGCGCCCAATCCTGCGTACAGAGGGACGCTTCTTTCTCCGACAACCGCCTTCCACCGGGTCAGCAGAGCGTCGAAGCGGCAGGTCTCGTCGGGATACTCAAAGCCGAAATAGAGCTGCGGCATGAGATAATCGACGGCCCCCGCGTCCAGCCAGGCGGCGACGTCGGCGTAGGCCCTGCTGTAATTGCCTTCCACGCTCGCCATGGGGCTGACCCCGAACACACAGCCGCCGCGCACGGTATGTACGGTATCGCACACGCGAGCCAACATGGCGGTGACGTGAGCGCGGCGCCAGTCGGCCAGCGGCAGAGGGTCGTCCCACACCGCGGTGCGATAAGAAACGTACTCGCGCTCATCGAAGGACTCGTCGGACACGGGGTAGAAATAGTCGTCAAAATGGACGCCGTCAACGTCGTAACGGGACACGAGCTCCCGCACGCCGTCCACCACCAGCGCCTGCACAGGCCCGGCAGCGGGGTTGAGGTAAAGCCCGCCCGCGGCGGCCTGTACCCAACTGTCGTTGCCCCCATCCTCATCGGTCAGCCATCGCTTGGCGGGGCTGTCGTCGGCGAGCATTGCGAGATCGTCGGAGTCGTAGAGAACGCGGTAGGGGTTGATCCAGGCGTGGAAGGCCATGCCCCTCCGATGGGCGGCGGCGAGCATATAGTCCAGCGGGTCAAAACCGGGATCGGCGCCCGGCGTCCCCTTGCTCCCGGTACAGTATTTGCTCCACGGGAAGAGCTCGGAGGGATAGTAGGCGTCACAGTGGGAACGGACGTGGACAAAGAGGGCGTTGACTCCCACCTGCTCAACCTTGTCCAGCAATGCGTCCCAGGCGGCACGAAACCCCTCGGGCGCGTCAAAGAGGGCGCCCAGTTCAAAATAGGTCACCCACATCCCCCGCATCTCGCCGCCGGGCGGCGGGACAAAGCCGGCCTCCCCGGAAGACGCGGACGGATCCGGCGCGCGGCCGTTCCCGCTCCCGGCGCAGGACGCGGCCGAGGCCGCCCAAACGAGAAGGAAAAGGACGAGGAGGAGCCGGCCGACGGCGCGCCGAACCGACTTTCCCTCTGTTTCGACAGATCCAAACAACAGTATATCATCCTCCCACCCGCATTTCAACGGAAAATGCGGGAAAAAAGCCAACTTGACAGCGTATTTTTCATCATGTAAAATATACGGAGAGTAATAGAGGGGGTGCTTTGGATGGCAGGCAGACGGCTGTTGATCGTAATCGATTGTCAGCGGGACTTCGTGGAGGGCCCGTTGGGCTTTGCCGAAGCCGCCGCGCTGGAGTCGCCCGTGTGCGAAGCGGCACGCGCCTGCGTGGCCGAGGGCGGGGACGTACTCTTCCTGCTGGACAGCCACGAGCAGAAGTATCTGCTCACCCGCGAAGGGCGGCGCAACCCCGTCAAACACGCCATCAAAGGCACGCCCGGCCATGCGCTGTACGGCAAGCTGGCCCGTCTGGCCGATGAGCTGACGTTGATTCAACGCCATGCCGGCGGCAGGATCGCACCCGCCGCTTATGTAACCGAAAAAGGAGCCGCGGGCGGGCTCTCTGCGGCGGAGATCGTCGGGCAAAAGGGGCCCTACGCCGTCGTCGAGCTGTGCGGGATCGAAACGCAGCTCTCTCTGCTTTGCACCGCCGTGATCGCGTCCGCCGCCTCCCCCGAGAGCGAGATCCTGGTGCGTCGCCGCCTGGTGGCCTGCGCCGATCGGGAGGCGCTGGAGGCCTCCCTGGCCATGATCGCCCGTCTGGGCGGAAAGGTGATCCCGTGATCGGCGTGGACGGCCGCGTAAGCGACGCGGGCAAGCGCACGGCGCGCTGTCCCTTCTGCGGCAAAGAGCGTGAAACGGCCGCTTTCGACACGACGACGGGGCTCTACTACAAATGTATTCGCCTGATCCCCTTCCATACCGAAAAGATCCTGGTCTGCCCCGACTGCAGGCGCGCCTTCAAGGAGGAAACCGTATGAATCCCGTTCTGATCCTCGTGCTGTACCTGGCGGCGATCAATCTGCTGACCGCCCGCGTTACGGCACACGATAAAAAGGCCGCCCGGCGCGGAGAGCGGCGGATCCCGGAATCGCACCTTCTCTTTTTGGCCGCGATGGGAGGCGCGCTCGGCGAATGGATCGCCATGTACGCCGTGCGGCACAAGACAAAAAAGCTCAAGTTTACTTTGGGCGTGCCCCTCATTCTGGCCGTCCAGATCGCTCTGCTGATCCTGCTGTTCGTGGGAGGCGTCTTATGAACAATGATTTTCCCCGCATCCTGACCCTGCTGCGCAAGGAGCGCGGCCTCTCCCAGAAGGAGGCCGCCGGCGCCCTGGGCGTCAGTCAGGCCCTTCTGTCCCACTACGAGAACGGCAAGCGCGAGTGCGGGCTTGACTTTCTGGTGGACGCGGCGGAGTTCTACCGCGTCAGCTGCGATTATCTTCTGGGCCGCTCCGCCGAGCGCACGGGCGCGACCATCACGCTGACCGATCTGCCCGCCAAGGGCAGCGATCTGCTCGTCAGCTCCCGTGAACTGCTCTTCGGCAAGCGGCTGATCGTCAACTCTCTCAACGTCCTCTTCGACCTGCTGATGCAGGTGGGCAACCAGGAGTTGTCCGGGAACGCCGTCGACCTGCTCATGACGACGGTCTACCGCGTACTTCGGGTGATCCACGCGGCCAACCGCGCCAATCCGAAAGGCATGTTCTCCCTGCCCTCCTACGGCTACGGCGGGCTGGCGACGGGTTACGCCTCCCTGTGCGAGGCCAGGGCCGTGGACGCCGCGCTGAACACCCGTCGGAATCCCGAGGGCAATCAGCCCCTTTCTGTGTCGCCCGACAAACTGAGTGAGAGTTTTCCTCTCTACGCGCCCAGCTTGCTTACCCTCGTGGACATGGTCGAGGATCGTATCGGCCGTGCGCTGGAAAGCCGGGAAGAATAAATCACGCCCGCCGGAGCAGTGGCTCCGACGGGCGCTTTTTGATCGGCAGAGATGGGGTCGTCCCGACTATCGCTCGATGTTCTCGACGACGTCGCCGTCGTGGCGGAAGAGCAGCGACAGGCACCACAAGCCGGCCAAAGCGACCAGAGTGTAGACGATCCGGCTGATGACCGCCGTCTGGCCTCCGAAGAGCCAGGCCACGATATCGAACCGGAACAGACCGATGCTCCCCCAGTTGAGGGCGCCGATGATGGTCAAAACGAGCGCGGTTTTATCCAACATTGTTCTCAACTCCTTTACCAATCGGTCATAGTTTGCACCGTTCAACCCCTCTTATGCGAAAAATAAAAATTTTTTCGTGCATTTTGGAAAACAACATGGTAAGCTGAAAGCAGAATCCGCAAGGAGGTTGCGCCATGAGAGCCAAAAGAAAGCCGTTCTTCGTCCTCGTCGCCCTGCTGTCCGCGGCGGCGATCCTGATCGGCGCGTCGGGCTGCGCCCTCGGCCCGCAGGTCAGAATCACCCCGAGCGCCGCCAAAAGCGTGACGACGGATACCTTTGACAACGGGCTGGTCTCCTTTCAGATCCCCAAGGGATGGACGGTGGAGGTGGGCGCTTTCGATTACATCCACTACGCGTTCACCGCCTACGATCCGCAGAACACCGACTACCGCCTCTTTTTCATGATGAAGGCGGAAGGGTTCCTCAAGACCCAGGAGATGAAGGACTGGTACAACCGCTTTTACCATTCCGTCATGTCCGATCTGCCCGTTGTGGAGCCGCAGACCACCGAGCAGTTCTTTTCCGTACTGACACAGGCGCTGGACGTGGACGGCACGGGCCGCTTCTTCTATCCCCGCTTGGGAACGGTCGCCAAGACCGACTCGCTGGGCACCAACGAGATCGGGGGCGAGATCATCCGCGGCACCTGCACCAACGAGAACGACCGCAAGGTGGACGGCGTATTCACCTGCGCCATCAAGGACGTCAGTCTTTATTACGTCACGGCGCTGTGCGTGTACAACATCATCTGCTTCACCGTGCCCGACGGCGAGCTGCCCGACTGGGAGCCGGTCCTCAACCGGTGCGTCGCCTCCATCCGGTTCTCCGAGACGTTCACGAGCGGCTTCTACGGGCAGGAGACGGTGCTGGCCGAATCCATCAAGGCCAACGCCGCCGTCTATCAGCAGACCGCTGACGTCATCTCCTCGGGCTGGCAGGCGCGGCAGTCGTCCTACGACGTCATCAGCCAGAAGCAGAGCGACGCTACGCTGGGCTACGAGCGGGTGTACGACACCGAGACCGGGGATATCTACAAGGCCGACCTCGGCTTCACCGACCACGATTGGAACGGGCGGTACGAGCCCGTCACCGACGAAATGTATCTGCTGCCTACGGCGGGGTACATCGAAAAGATGGATTGATCCTGAACACAGAAAAAGCCGCTTCGCAGGAAACGAAGCGGCTTTTTTGATCGCTACAAGGCAAGCAGGGCGAAGCTCTCCGGCCCGACGCTCAGAGCGCCGTCCGGCGCCCACGCGCCGCCCCAGCGGTCGGCGGCCCGCCAGTCGTCCCCCAACGGGAGACGGCAGTCGCTTTCGCCCGCGTTGACGACGATCAGGACTCGGCGATCCTCCTTTTGACGGGTGAAGGCGATCCAGCACGCCCCCTGTCCGACGAAGGCGATCTCCCCGCCCGCAAAGGCGGGGTGCTTTCTCCGCCGCCCCAGTTCGCGGTAAAAGGCGAGCAGATCGGCGTCCTCCTTCCCCCAGGGGTAACCGGTGCGGTTGAAGGGGTCGCGCAGGCCCTCCACCCCCGCCTCGTCTCCGTAATAGAGGGAGGGCAGGCCGGGCAGCGCGTACTGCAGCACGGCGGCGAGCCGGAGGCGGCGCAGGCCCCGCTCCCGCTGTTCGGGGGTGAGGCGGACGTCCGCCTGGGCGGCGCGCTCCAGACCGAGGGGCGCCCCGCCCAGCACCGACAGCACCCGCTCGGTATCGTGGGTGCCGACGTGGTTCATCATCAGATCGAGGGCGCCCTTGGGATAGTGGGCGAGCAGCTCCTCGACCGCCAGGCGCAGCTCGGCGGCCGGGCCGCCCCCCGCAAAGGCGAGGATGGCGGCGCGCCAGGGATAATTCATCACCGAATCGACCTGCCGCCCCAGCAGGAAACGGCGCCGTCCGCCGTGGCTGATCTTGGTGGTGGCGTCCTCCCAGACCTCTCCGAGCAGGAGGGCGTCGGGGTTTTCGGCCTTGACGGCCTCGCGCACACGGTCAAGGAAGCCGTCGGGCAGCTCGTCGGCGACGTCCAGCCGCCAGCCCGACGCGCCCAGGCGCATCCACCGGCGGAGCACCCCGTTCTCCCCGCAGACGTAGTCGACGAAGGAGGGCTCCTCCTCGTTGACCTCGGGCAGGGAGGGCACGCCCCACCAGCAGTGGCAGCCGTCGGGCCAGTCGTAGAAGGAGAACCAGGGATAATAGGGGGACGACTTCGACTGATAGGCACCCGCTTCGGGGTAACGTCCGTACTTGTTGTAATACCGGCTGTCGGCGCCGGTGTGGGAGAACACGCCGTCCAGAATGACCGCCATTCCCCGCTTCTTCGCCTCCCGGCAGAGGGAGGAGAAGTCCTCCTCGCTGCCAAGCAGCGGATCGACGCGGGTATAGTCGGCGGTGTTGTAGCGGTGGTTGGAATGGCCCTCGAAAATGGGATTGAGGTAGAGGATGGTAACGCCCAAGCTTTGCAGATAGTCGAGCTTCTGTTCGATCCCCCGGAGATCGCCGCCGTAGTAGTCGTTGCCCAGGGAGCGCGGCTCCCCGTCCTGCCGCCAGGCGGGCGTCGCCTCCCAGTCTGTACACAGAAAGCGGTCGGCGGGAACGTTTTCCTTGGGGCGGCCGGAGGCGAAGAAGCGGTCGGGAAAGATC
>CAMHOI010000019.1 GCA_946186725.1 uncultured Clostridia bacterium | reverse complement strand
AGTCTGGCTCTACGGAGGTGTGAAACGTGTTGAAGAATAAGTCCTTCGCTTTCGTCGCCAACCTCAAGAAGTTTCTCCTCATCTCCGGCATCCTCCTGCTGGCCGGGCTGATCTGCACCCTCGTTTTCGGGCCGGTGCTGGACATCTCCTTCCAGGGCGGCACCAAGATCAGCTACTCGTTCACCGGCGAGTTGGACACCGACGCCGTGCGCAAGTTCGCTGACGAGACTTTGAGCAAGAAGACCGCCGTCGCCATCACCGCGGGCGTGGCCGACTCCTCCCAGAAGCTGATTGTCTCTCTGGCCGACAATCAGGCCTTGAACACCGAGTCCATCGACGCGCTCACCAAGGCCCTGACCGAGAAGTATCCGGACAACGCCATCGAGCAGGCCGAGGTCAACTCGGTCAATCCCTCGGTGGGTACCGTCTTCTTTCTCAAGTGTCTGGTCGCCGTGCTGATCGCGGCCGTTCTCGTCATCGTCTACGTCGCCATCCGCTTCCGCAAGATCGGCGGCGTGTCGGCCGCCATCACGGCGCTGATCGCCCTGCTGCACGACGTGCTGATCGCCTTCTTTGCGGCGACCGTCCTGCGGCTGAGCATCGACACCAACTTCATGGCCGTCGTGATGACCCTGCTGGGCTACTCATTGAACAACACCATCGTGGTCTTTGACCGCATTCGTGAGAATCGCCGCGTCTATGGCAGCAAGAAGCCCCTCGACGAGCTGGTCGATCTCTCGAACAATCAGGTTCTGGCCCGCAACATCATGACCTCGCTGTCCACCATCATCGTGATCCTGGTCGTCTTCGTGGTCTGCGAGATCACGGGTCTGACCTCCCTGCGTACCCTGACCGTGCCGCTGATGTTCGGCCTGGTCGCCGGCTCCTACTCCTCCATCTGCCTGGCCCCCGCGCTGTGGGTCAAATGGAGAGAGCTGCGCAGCCGCAAGCAGGACGCCAAACAGTAAGAAAAAAGCCCCGACGTGAGTCGGGGCTTTTTTTCGGGTGTTGACAAACGCTTGATTTTCTTGTAAATTAGAATTGTTCCTTGGCCGCGAAAGGGCCACGGGAGAACTGCGCTGCGGGTTTGCCGCTGAAGAGCAAAAACGCAGACAATACGAGATGTGGAGGCATCGTCATGAAACGCACACTGTCCATGCTTTTGACTCTGTCCCTGCTTGTCGGCACACTCGCTCTTTTCTCCGTCGCCGCCGGCGCCGCGACCGGCGGCAAGACCGGCGAATGCACCTGGTCGCTCAACGGCACCGTCCTCACCGTTTCGGGGTCGGGCGCGATGGCAGACTACAATAGGGCCGACGGCCCCGTCGCTCCCTGGGGCGACGTCGTCACCTCGGCGGTGATCGAGGCCGGCGTGACCAGGATCGGGTACAACTGCTTCTCGCGTTGTCCGGCGCTGACGAGCGTTTCCATTCCCAACACGGTGACCGTCATCAGCCCCGAGGCCTTTGAGGGCAGCGCGAAGCTCAAAAGCGTCACCCTCCCCGATTCGGTGACCCAAATCGGCACCCGCGCGTTTCAGAACTGCACGGGCTTGACGAGCATCAGCATTCCCGCTTCGGTGACCGTTATGGGCGAAAATGTGTTTTACGGATGCACCGGTCTGAAGAGCGCCACCGGCCTGGGCGCGAATCGTTTTGCCCAGAATTTTATGAACTGCACTTCTCTCCGGAGCGTGACCTTCGCCAAAGGGGCGAAATACGTTCAGGCCAGCGAGTTTGATCACTGCACCAGTCTGGAGAGCGTCACCCTGCCCGATACGATCACCGACATCGGCATGGCCGCCTTTTATCAGTGCAGCAGCCTGAAAAGCATCTCGCTCCCCGCCTCGCTGAAAACGATCGACTCGTCCGCGTTTGCCGAATCGGGACTGACCGGTCTGACCGTCCCCGACTCGGTGACGGAGATCCGTCTGAAAGCGTTTGCCAATTGCACCGATCTCAAGGAGATCACCATTCCCGCTTCGGTGACCAAGATCGGGGACGACATCCTGAAGGGCTGCACGGCCCTCACGGCGGTGCGCGGCTTCACCGGCAGCGCCGCTGAAGCTTACGCCAAGAAGAACGGCCTGCCGTTCAAGAGCATCAACGCTCCCGTGAGCAGCGCCGTCTCCAGCCGGGCGGCCGCCTCGAAGGAAACGTCGTCCGTTGCCGCGCCCGCGTCTCAGAACGCGGCCTCGAAGAACGCGACCTCGGAAAGCGCGGCCTCGGAGAACGCGGCCTCGCTGAGCACGGCCTCGGAGGGATCGGCGTCCCTTTCGGCGAGCACGCCTGAGCGGACCGCAGCCGCCGCGCCCGCCGCAACGAAGACGATCGGCGCCGCGCCTGAGGCGTCCGATCCGGGCGGAGACGGCGGATCCCGGGGCTGGATCGTGCCCGTCGCCGTCGCCGCCGTCCTGGTCCTGGCCGCCGTCGCCGGAGGGATCGTGCTTTTCCTCAAGAAAAAGGCCAAATAACAAAAACCCCCGGCCGGATGGCCGGGGGCTTTTTTCGTCTCGGCTCCGTTCACCGCTCACCCGAAAGCAGGCGGCCGAGCGCCTCGACGGTGTCCGCGATGGCATCGGCGCCGCTTTGCTCGGCCTCGCCGGGCGCGCCGAAGCCGAAGCGGCAGAAGACCGTTTTCACACCGGCGGCACGGCCCGCCTCGACGTCCGAGGTGCGGTCGCCGATCATGAGGGTCTCCTCGCGCGCGACGCCCAGCGCCGCCATCTCCCGCTCGATGAGGGAGGCCTTGGTCGGCGTCGGCTGCCCGATGACCGGCCCGGCCACCGCGTCGAAGAGCGCGTCCCAGCCCGTCTCCTTCAAAATGACGCAGGTGAAATCCTCCGGCTTCATGGTGGCCACGGCGGTCTTGACCCCGGCCGCCCGCAGCCGCCGCAGCAGCGTCTCCATGCCGGGGTAGGGCGCGTACTCGTGCACTCCCTGCGCGTGATAATAGACCCGGTAAAGCTCGGTCGCCTTTTTGCCGTCCACACCGTAGACCAGCGGGAAGCCCTCCTCCAGCGGAGGCCCGATCATGCGGCGCAAACGGGACGGCTCCTCGTCGCGGGGGAGCCCGAGCGCCTCCAGCGCGTAGTTGACCCCGCCGAAAACGCCCCGCGAGGTGTCGAACAGCGTCCCGTCAAAATCAAACACGGCCAGTCGTATCATCGGCCGCCGCCTCCTTTTGCGTTTTCCTTATTATAGCGTGACTGCCTCCCATTCGCAAGAGGCAGCCGATTTTGTGCTAAAACTCTAATACATTGTCTCTATCTCTTTGCCGCCGCTCATGGTATAATAAACGAAATGTAAGCCGAAAGGAGACCGTGCCGTGAACGCGCCGACCGTGCAGCTGCACAAGACCCTCGCCTTCGACATGGATTTCGTGGATGACTCGTGTTATATGTTCGACCGGCAGTGCGTGGGTTGTCTGATCCTCGCCTTCAGCGACGACATGCTGCCCAACGGGACCGTCCTGCTCAACGGCAAGCCCCATGAGGACTGGACCTTCGGCAGTTTTTATTATTTGTCCCATCCCGTGCTGATCGTCCGTGTGCGGGGCTATCTGCGGGAGTATGACGCGCCCTTCACCCTGACGGTCAGGGACTTCGCCGCCGCCGACGGCCGGGTGATGGAGGAAAAAACGTTTGCCCTGCGGACCCTGCCGCGTCGCCGTTCCTCCCCCGAGTTCGCGGCACAGGACGCCTTTGCCCGCCGCGTGGCCGCCGAATCGACCGTGCTGCTCAAAAACGAGGGCGGCGTGCTCCCCCTCAAGGAGGACGCTTTTCTCAACTTTTTCGGCCGCGGCTACTCCGAGTACCGCACCTGCGCCGCCGGCGCCGCCCGCATCAATCCCCGCACCAGGCGGAGCATCTGGCAGGCAGTGGAGGAGGAGAGCGGCTTCACCCTCAACCGCGAATTGCACGAGCACTACGTCATCCCCCGCGACGACCTGCCCGATGAGGCGGTCCTGCGCCGCGCCCGCGAGCAGTCGGACGTTGCTCTGTTCGTGATCTCCCGCGGCGCGGGCGAGAACATGGACAGCGGCCCCCTCAAGGGCGAGTACTACCTTTCCGACGGCGAAGAAGCCGCGCTCGCCCGCCTGAGCGAACGGTTCGATAAGATCGTCGTCATCCTCAACACCGCCTATCCCGTCGACGTCCGCTTTTTGGAGAAATACAAGATCGCCGCCTGCCTCTACACGGGGCTGGGCGGGATGTGCGCAGCCGAGGCGCTCATGGACGTCCTGTCGGGGAAGGCGGATCCCTGCGCCTGTCTGACAGACACCTGGCCGCTGGACTACTTTGACAGCCCGACGGCGCCCAATTTCATCCAACCCGAGGAAGGAAAGCCCCGCCTGCAGACCGGCACCAAGATCTGGTCCCGCGTCTGCTATGAGGAGGGCCTTTACGTCGGTTACCGCTACTACACCACCTTCGGGGTGCCGTGCGCCTTCCCCTTCGGCTTCGGCCTTTCCTACACCGATTTCGTCCTCGATGGCGCCGCGCTGACCGAACAGGAGAGGGGCGTCTCCCTCTCGGTGCGGGTGCGCAACGCCGGCGCCCGCGCCGGGCGCAAGGTGGTGCAGTTCTACGTCCGCAAGTCGGAGGCGCGCTTTGAGCAGCCGGCGGTCGAGCTCTGCGAGTTCGGCAAGACCCGCCTGCTCGCGCCCGGCGAGGAAGAGACGCTGACCGCCTTTGTCCCCCTGGAGCGGCTGGCCTCGTTTGACGAGGCCAACGCCCGCTGGCTCCTCAGCGAGGGGGAATACGGCTTCTTCTTCGGCGAGAACGCCGCGAAGCTGACCGACATCGGCACCGTGACCGTGGAAGAGGCGCGCGTGATCCGGCAAAGCCGGCACGCCCTGCCGCCCACGCGTCCCGTGCGTGAGTTGAGCAAGCACGACGACTGGCGGCCCGACGGGAGCGCCACCTTCCTGACCGAGGAGCCGCAGGTCGCCCACTACGAGACCTTCACCCGCCTGCCCGCCGAGGCGGCGCAGACCGAGGGGACCCTCACCTTTGCCGACGTGATGGCCGACCCCGACCGGGCGGCCGCCTTCGCCGCGCAATTAAGCGACGAGCAGCTTTGCCGGCTGTGCGTCAGCCGCTTCCAGTCGGTCTGGGAGATGGACATCAAGGGCTACGCCGGGCGCGTTGCCGCCCCGGAGGGGACCGATCTGCCCGAGTACACCCTCTGCGACGGCAACAGCGGCATCATCCTGCCCATCCAAAGCGTCGGCTTCCCCGCCACCGCCATGATCGCCTCCTCCTTTGACCGCGAGCTCATCCGCGGGGTGGGCGCCGTCATGGCCGAGGAAGCCCGCCGGCTCAAAGTCAACTGTATCCTCGGGCCGGGGATGAATCTCCACCGCGACCTGCTCAACGGCCGCCACCCCGAGTACCTGTCCGAGGATCCCTTCCTCGCCGGCGAGATGGCCGGCTGGCAGGTCAAGGGCCTGCAGGAGGAGGGCGTCTCCGCCTGCATCAAGCACGTCGCCGCCAACAACTGTGAGTCGGTGCGCGCCCGCAGCGACAGCGAAATGAGCGAGCGCACCCTGCGCGAGATGTACCTGCGCCCCTTCGCCTACGCGATGGCCGTGGAACCGGCCGACACCATCATGACCGGATACAACGCCCTCAACGGGCACTTCCCCGATGAGAACGAGGACCTGATCGAGGGGCTGTTCTTCGACGAAATGGGGTTCGACGGGATCGCCATGTGCGACTGGGGCTCCTACAGCTCCTCCGACTCGGTCGCCATGATGAAGGCGGGCATGAACCTGCTCACCCCGGGCGCCGACGACGATTCCGTCACCGGCCCCCTGCTGACCGCCATGCGGGAGGGCCGCCTGTCGCGCGGCGTCATGGTACGTAACGCGGCGCGCATCATCCGAATGGAAGCCAGACGGCTTGCCGTCAGAAATAACCGGGAGGGATAACCGTGGTCGACATTTTCAACATCAAGGAGTTTTCATTCCCTGAGGGTTTTCTGTGGGGCTCCTCTACTGCCGCTCATCAGATCGAGGGCAACAACGTCCACAGCAGCAACTGGTTCCACGAGCAGGAAAAGCTCAAGCTCTACCCCGACCGCGCCGAGATCTCGGGCGCGGCCTGCAACTCCTACAACATGTTCCGGGAGGACATTGCTCTGCTGGAGGATTTGGGGCATCGGGCCTTCCGTTTCGGCATCGAATGGGCCCGCATCGAACCCGAGGAGGGGCATTTCGTGCAGGCCGAGGTCGACCATTACCTTGAGGAGCTGTGCCTGCTCAAGGAAAAGGGCATCCAAACCTTCGTCACCCTCGTCCACTTCTCCGTCCCCCTCTGGTTCGAGCAGAAAAACGGCTTCCTTGACCTCGAAAACCTCAAATACTTTGAGCGATACCTCGACTTCCTGCTCCCGCAGATCGCGCCGTATGTCGATTTCTGGAACGTGATCAACGAATTCAACCTCGGTTCTTCCCAGGACAAACTCGACTTCAAATTCAACTCCGTTTTCTTTCACGCGCGCGGCTACCATATCATCAAGAAGTATTCCAACGCGCCTGTCAGTTCGGCCCACGCCTTCGTTCAGTACTATCCCAACCGCGCCGGCGACCCCTTTGACCGGGCGCTGGTGGACTATCTGGACGTCATCAATCACGAATTCTTCTTCCACGCCATGCGCACGGGAGAGCTGGTCCTGCCCCACAAGGACGCGGTGCTGGACAAGGAGCTCAAGGATACCGTCGACTACTGGTCGATCAACCTCTACACCCGCAGCATGATCGACGCCCGCAAGGAGAAGCTCGGCGGCGCGCGCTACCCCTTCACCGAAACGCGGATGCTGCCCATGAATTTCTATCTGGACGAGTTCTACCCCGAGTGCATGGTTCACACCCTCACCCGGCTGATGGATAAACCCGTCTACATCACCGAAAACGGCTGCGCCTGCGAGGACGACGCCTTCCGCATCGCCTATCTGACCGAGTATCTCTGCGCCTTGAGCTACGCCATCCGGGCGGGCGTCGACGTGCGGGGCTACCTCTACTGGTCCCTGCTGGACAACTACGAGTGGTGGACCTTCATTCCCAAATTCGGGCTGGTCGAGGTCGACCGGGAGCACGACTTCAAGCGCACCCCCAAGCCGAGCGCCTATTTCTATAAGGAGATCATCGAGCACAACGGTTTCCGGCCCGAGATGCTGCGGAAATATCTCTCCGAGATGCCGCGCCTGAAGGATCTCCCCATCCTGAAGTGACCCATCGGGGCCGTCCTTCCCGCAGGGGAAAGCCGCATTGTTTTTGTGCTGATTTTGCAGAAGAATGTCCTCTTGGCTGTGCGCGGCCCCGTGGTATTATTATGATGAGTATGAACGTCGTGGGAGGGATTGCTTTGAAACGGACGGCAGTGCTGTTTCTCATGCTTTTGACGTTTCTCGGCGCCTGTGCGACGGCTCCGGGCGGCGAAGCTTCCGGCGTTTCCTCCCGCACGGCGGAGGCGTCGTCTGTCGGCGCCTCCTCCGCCCCGGCCGGCGAAGAAGAGGGCACGTCCGTATCCACGTCCGTATCCGCTTCCGGCTCCGAGCAGACGTCGCCCGCCGCCTCTTTGGCGTCCCCTGCCTCCGAGCCGCTTCCCGGCGCCGCCTCGGCGACCTCTTCACCGTCTCCCATCCACTGGTATGACGTGCGGGCGGCGATCCAGTCGGAAGGGCTCTCTCCCTCGGGAGACGTTTCGATCTGTTTCCCCTCCGACGCTGAGGGATTCCTCATCAACGGCGGGACCTACAAGGTCGACGCCGACACCCTGCGCCGGATCGTGCGGACCCCCTGCACGGGAGACGGCGCTGTGGTGTGGAAGGACTTTTCCGTCCTTCACTCCACCGACAACGACGATCTCTTCACCGGTGTCATCCCTGCCTCCAAGCTCAACGACCCCATCTACGTCTCCATGAATCTGCCCAGCGAGGCGCAGACCTTCATGACGTGGCGGGTCAACCCGGAGAACATGACCCTCTACGATCCCAAATACAAGCAGTTTCAGCTCATCGGCGCCATCTATCGCAACACCGGCGCCGCGCTGAAGGACAGCGACCGCGTCACCATCTGCCTGGGCCGCACGGTCGCCGCCGTCAAGACGGCCGGCAACGCCTGGACCGCGGTGGGCGACCGCTACGCGCCCAACGATCCGCGCGATCTCTACGCCCTGCCGTGGACGGGGAAGTTTTCCGTCTATCAGGTGCCCGACGACCGTTACAACGACGTCAAAAACGACCATATTGAGATCACGCTCACGGGCGCCGAGCTCAACGGCACCGCCTACGCGGACTGGCGCAGCAAGGGCGCCAAGGGATGCGTGCTTCACTTCTGGGGTCGGCGGTGGACCCGGTCGGGCAAGGACGTGGAGGGGCTGGTCGCCTCTTACCGCGCCCGGATCAAGGAGCCCGAGATGGTGGGCAAGGTCGTCGCCGCCATCGGCGTCGACTGGTACGGCACTGAAAACGGCAAGGAGAAGATCGACCAGGCCTTTTCCGGCTACAACCATCTGCTGACCACGCAGGAGCGCATCGTCATCGGGCACAACGTCGGGCCCAAACGCTACGACGCGCTCATGGACACCGCGAAGGTGCAGGCCATCCTCGGCTTGCGATAAGAAGGAGGAGGCATGATGAAAGGCACCCTTCCGGTGCGATGCGCCGCGCTGATACTGGCGCTCTGTCTCTGCCTTTGCGCCTGCGAGAGCAGCCCGTCCGCGCAGAGCGAGGCGGCCTCATCCGTGCTCGCGGCGTCTTCCGGGACGACCTCTTCCCAAGAGGGAAAACTGCCCGAATATGACGAAGCCGGCTGGGCCATCGTTGAAAACATCCGTCTCAACCTGGGCCTGGGCGTCATGGACGACCATACCCGCTGCTTTCCCGAGGACGCCAAGGGTTACATCGTGGAGGGCAGTTCCAGGCCCTATCAGCTGGACGCCGACGCACTGCGGCGCGTGGTCGCCTCTCCCTGCAAAGGGAGGGGATCGCTCCTCTGGCGGGATTTCAACGCCTACGCCGGCAACGGCAACCCCGAGCAGTTCGACGGGGTCATCCCCGTTTCCAAACTCAACGACCCCATCTTTTTGTCCATGTGCATGCCCAGTGAAGGGGTCACCGTGCGCGCCGAGCGGGTCAATGCGCAGAACATGGCCTACTATCCGGCCGACGCCAACCGAGTTCTTGCCATCGGCGCCATCTACCCCAACACCAAGGCCGAAATCGACGACAGCGAAACCTTCACCGTCTGCCTGGGGCGCATCAGTCTGGTCGCCAAGGACGAGGACGGCTGGTTTTTGGGGGATGACCGTCCCTTCCCCACCAGTCCCGACCGCCTCTACTATTTGCCCTGGGAGCTGGAGCGAAAGCTGGGGGTCGCCGTCGTGCCCGCCGAGCGCGTGCTGAAGACGGACGACCACGTTGAGGTCACCCTGACGGGCGCCGACTTCAACGGCGGCGACGGCCGCGCCAAGGGAGCCGACGGCGCCTGCCTGCACTTCTGGGGCTCCTTCGTCCATATCAGCGGGCCCGAGGCGAAGGGGATCGTGTCCGCCTACCGCGTCTGGGTCAAGGAGGAGGCCGCGGTCGGCAAGCTGGTCGCCACCGTCGCCGCCGACTGGTATACGCCTGCGGGCAAGATCATGCAGGCCTACGTGGGCTACAACCGCCTTGTTCGCACCGAACCACAGACCCTCATCGGCCACACCGTCGGACCCGCGCGTTACGACGAAGTCATGGACACCGCGACCGTGCAGAAACTGCTCGGTCTCCATTGATCCGCAGCAACGGAAAGGAGCTCTTATCATGAAACGCATGACAACCCCGATCAGTATGTTCCTCATCCTCGCGCTCATCCTCTCTCTGACCGCCTGCACGGGCGGCGAAACGGGGAGCGCGAGCAGCGCGGCAAGCGCCGCGGCGTCCTCGTCGGCCGGAGAATCGGCCGGGGACTCCTCCGCGCAGGAGGACCTGCCTCTGACGGACGAGAACGGATACGTCATCGTGCGCAACATGCTCGATCACCTCAATCTCTCCTTCTCGGACGACTTGTCCGCCTGCTTCCCCGCCGACGCCAAGGGCTACCTCATTGAGGGCGGCCCCTATCTGGTGGACGCGGACACCCTCCGGCGCATCACAGCCGTCCCCTGCAAGGGAAGCGGTACCGTCAAGTGGAAGGAATTCCGCGAGATCAATACCATGCACAACCCCGACCCCTTCACCGGCGAGGTTCCTGTGGCCCTGCTCAACGACCCCGTCTTCATGTCCATGAATCTGCCCAGCGAGGCGCAGACCTTCATGACGACGCGGGTCAACCCGGAGAACATGGCCTATGCCATCAGCGACCGGAAACGCTTTCTTCCCATCGCCGCCATCTACCGCAACGAGGAAACGTCCATCGCCGACACGGAGACCTTTACCGTCTGTCTGGGCCGCATCTGCATCCTGCTCAAGACCAAGGACAAGGACTGGTATATCGGAGACGAGCGTTCCTTCCCCGACAACCCCGTCGACGTTTTTCACCTTCCCTGGGAAGCGGGGACCGGCACGCATAAACTCCCGCGCGAGAATCTGAATCTTGCCGACGACCACATTGAGGTCACCATGACGGGCGCCGACCTCAACGCCACCGCCTACCGCGACAAAGGCGCCAAGGGTGCGGTCCTGCACTTCTGGGGTTCCTTCGCGCACGCGGAGGGCAGTTCGGTGACGGGCATGGCCTCCTCCTACGTCGCCTGGATCAAGGAAGGGAAAATGGCGGGCAAGCTGGTGGGCGCCGTAGGCATCGACTGCTATCTGTCCTCCGGCTCAAACGACATTAAGCAGGCCTATTCCGGCTACAACTACCTGCTGGACACCAGTCCGCGCGTCATTTTCGGCCATACCGTCGGACCCCGCGCCTACGATACCGTCATGGACACGGAAAAAGTCCAGCAGCTGTTGGGCATCAAGGGCGAACTCCTTCGCCCCGTAAGATAGGAGAATCGTTATGAAAGCACTTTTCCGCATATTGTCGCTCCTGCTGGCGGTCGTGCTGATCGCGGTGTGCCTGCCTCTCTCGGCGTCCGCGGTGGACGTGTCCGTCGGCTTCAGCGGCGCCGACCTTGTCCTCAGCGACAGCATCGGCATCCGTTTCTACGCCAACAAGGCCGCCGTCACGGGCGCCAGAAAGTACGTCGGCTCCTACGCCACGCTTTCCTTTGACGT
>CAMHOI010000018.1 GCA_946186725.1 uncultured Clostridia bacterium | reverse complement strand
CCGCAGGGGGCGCCGTTCTTGACGTTGATGACGATCTCGCCCACCTCGCCGTCGGGGACGGGACAACCGTCGGGATCGACGATGTCGATGTTGTAGAGGGGGCTGGGTCTGCCCATGGAGCCGACCTTGTGGGTGCCGCCCATGAAGTTGGCGACGGAAAGGGTGGTCTCGGTCTGGCCGAAGCCCTCCATGATCTGCAGGCCGGTCGCCTCCTCAAAGAGGCGGTAGACCTCGGGATTGAGGGCCTCGCCGGCGGTGGTCATGTGCTTGACGGAGGAGAAGTCGTACCGGGAGATATCCTGCTTGATCATCATGCGGAGCATGGTGGGCGGGGCACAGAAGGTGGTGATGTGGTACCTGGCGAACATGGGCAGGATGTCGGCCGCGTCGAAGCGGTCGAAATCATAGGTGAACACGGCGCCCTCGCACAGCCACTGGCCGTAGAGCTTGCCCCACAGCGCCTTCCCCCACCCGGTGTCCGAGATGGTGAAGTGCAGTCCCTCGTCGCTGACCCCGTGCCAGTACTTGGCGGTCAGATAGTGCCCGAGCGGGTACTTGAAGCTGTGGGTGGCGATCTTGGGATAGCCGGTGGTGCCGGAGGTGAAGAACATCAGCATGGGCGCGTCGCCGCAGGGGGTCTCCTCGGTGCGGTGGTAGTGGGTGCTGTAGAGCTCGTACTCGGCGTTGAAGTCGTGCCAGCCCTCCCGCCGGCCCCCGACAAGGCACTTGATCAGCGGGGCGTCGGCGGCCGACTCCGCCCTGTCCATCTGGGCGGCGGTATCCCCGTCGGCGGTGCAGACCACCGCCCTGACCCCGGCGGCGTGGAAGCGGTACTCAAAGTCGTGCGCCTGGAGCTGGTTGGTGGCGGGGATGACGACGGCACCGATTTTATGTAAACCGAGGATGGCGAACCAGAACTGATAGTGCCGCTTGAGCACGAGCATGACGCGGTCGCCCTTGCGGATGCCGAGGGAGGTGAAGTAATTGGCGCACTGGTTGGAGGCGCGCTTCATGTCGCGGAAGGTGAAGCGGCGCTCGACCTTGTTCCTATCGACGTGGAGCATGGCCAGCTTGTCGGGATCCCGCTCGGCGATGGCGTCGACGACATCAAAGGCAAAATGGAAGCGGTCCTCGTTGTGGAATGTCACGGAAAGGGGGTAGCCGTTCTCGTTCTCGGCGACCTCGACGAAGCGGCTGCCGACCGGCTCCCTGCCGCTGCCGTAGCCGGGCAGGAGGGTGTCGCGCACGACGGTCTCCTTCTGATCGGCGCCGGGCAGGACGACGGCGACGAAATAGCAGTCGGCGCCGTCGACGGCGATCATGCCGTGGGGGGTGGAGGAGTTGTAATAGATGCTGTCCCCCTCGGAGAGGTATTCCACGTTGTCGCCGATCTGGACCTTGAGGCGGCCCTTCATGACGAAGTCGAACTCCTGGCCGGAATGGCGGGTCAGGTGGATGGGCCGGTCCTGCAGTGCCTCGTCGTATTCGTAGCGCACCCAGTAGGGCTCGGCGATCTTGCGGCGGAACATGGGGGCGAGGTTGCGGATCTCGATGCCGCTCTCGCGGGCGGTCTGCTGTCCCTGCCCCTTCCGGGTGACGGTGTAGGAGGACAGGTGGGCGCTCTCGCCCTCGAGCAGGTCGGTGATGCCGATGCCGAAGGCCAGCGCGCATTTATGGATGAAGGTGAAGGGAAAGTCGAGCCGGCCCGCCTCGTAAGCGCGGTAGTCGTCCTCGCTTACCTCGGTCTTGACCGCCATCTCCGCGACCGTGAGGCCGGAGATCTCCCGCATCTCGCGAATTCGGGCGGCCACCTCCATCAGTTTTTCCTTTTCGACCGCAGCCATGACCATTCCTCCTTTTTCGGATAATAAAAAAAACCCGTCTCGTTCTTTGAGACGGGTGAAAAACACTCGCGGTACCACTCAAATTGCGGCTCTCGCCGCCCCTCAGGATCCAGCAATCCTTATGCCTTGACGCAGCAATCACGGGAGACGCCTACACCGTCAAGCGGTTCGGATCTCCGGCTCGGAAGTGATGGGCCGTTCGGTCGCTCGCCGCGGATTCTCACCAACCATCCGCTCTCTGTGCGCTCGCGCGCCGGGCCGTCTTCGTCATCGCCTTTTATGAAATTGGCTACACTATAGCACGCGCCGGCCGCCTTGTCAAGTCCTTTTTTCAAAAAAATGCTTGGTTTTTTCGCAGCGGCGTGGTACACTATACTCATCAAAAGCAAGGAGGCGAAGCCCATGGCTGCCAACAACGTCACGCTCAACCCCGACAAGGAGGTCGTCGCCGTCATCCGCGAGGGTCTCAAGCGCACGGGCGGGTACTGCCCCTGCCGCCGGGAGAAGACGCCGGACACCAAATGCATGTGCCGGGAGTTCCGCGATCAGATCGCCGATCCCGATTTTGAGGGCTTCTGCCACTGCATGCTCTACTACAAATCCAAGAAATGAGGCGATAGCGATGAAAGAGATCACCCTGACCGCCGCCAATTTTGACGACGAGGTGCTGGCCGCCGGCAAGCCCGTGCTGGTCGACTTCTGGGCGACGTGGTGCGGCCCCTGCCGGATGCAGGGCCCCGTGCTGTCGGCGCTGGCCGAGAAGCGGGAGGACGTCCTCGTGGGCAAGGTCAACGTGGACGAGGAGCCCGAGTTGGCCAACCGCTACGGGATCGCGTCCATCCCGACGATGATCCTCTTCAAGGACGGCAAGCCCGTCGAAACTCTGGTCGGCTTCCACCCGCTGGAGGCGCTGGAGGAAAAACTGTAAGAAAAGAAAAAACAACGGCCGGCAGGCCGTTGTTTTTTTGTTGGGGTCGTGGCTACGACGTGGTGATGACGATGGTGTCGCCGCCGCTGTGCTGCGGGACGACGTTCAGATGCTCTGCGTCGCCGCCGCCGAAGTCGGAGGTCAGCGTGGCGTTGGTGGCGCCGGCGCTGTCGATGGTACGGGTCACGGTGACGGTAAACTCGTTAATGTCGACCTCGTTGTCCTCGTCGTTATTCTTGGTGTACATGATCGCCAGCGAGGGCTGGTAGTAGTCCAGCGAGGTATCGTTGACGCTGGTATCCGGGACGACGACGATCTTGTTGCCGCCGCGCACGGTGTTGTCGTAAACGAAGTCGATGGTCCCGAGCATGGAGGTGCGGTCCGCCGCCGAAGTGCCGATGTCGAGGTACATCAGATAGGCGCCGTCCCTGCCGCTGACGGAGCCGAGCGCGTACTCGCCGCCGTTGACCGGGATCTCATAGTAGTAGATCGCGTTGTCGGTCCAGTTGCTCGACGGATTGGTGACCCACGTCATGTCGAAGATCTGCTCATAACCGCTCGGCAGGGTGGGCGCCGCTTCACCGACAAACTGGTAGATGTACGCTTTTTTCTCGTTGCCGGGCACGCCGTAGATCTTGGAGATCTCCTTGATCGAGGTGATGTTGCCATCGTCGTCGCGGGTGATCTGATGCAGGGAGAAGAAGGTGCTGTTGTCGGGAAAGTAGGTCCCGGCGAAGAAGTTGATGTAACCCTTGGTCCTCAGGCGGAAGTCAATGCAGTCCTTGGGCATGGTGTAGTCGTGGTAGGTCTCTCCGTTGATGACCGCGGTCGGTGCGGTGACGACGTTGCTCGCGGAAATAGGCGCGTTCATAAAGTGAAGGCCGTAGACGTTGGTGTTGTCCGAATCCAAAGTCTCCTGGAAGCCGGACTTGGCGTCGGCATATTTGACGAGATTGGCGGCGCCGACCTGCGAGATCGTCCGTCTGCCGTTGCCGTTGTAGGTGTAGATCTTGGCGTCGTCAAGGTTGCCGTAGGTCAGAGAAGCAGAAATGTTGTTGTTCTTGGCATAGTACGAAACGCGGATATCGCCGCGCTGGTCCGTACCGCCGCTGATGACGTAGCCGGTGTTCTTCTGCGATACGACGTAGGGCGGATCGCCGCCGTTCTCGTTGGCCTCCCAGGTCAGCGGGTAGTAGGTCTCGCCCGCCGGCTCGTCGTACTCCTCCCGCACGAAGAGCGGCGCGGTGGTGGCGGTGCGCGTGATCTTCTCCTTGTGCGGGCCGTCGAGCGTGACGGCGGTGCCGGGATCGGCGTGATCGGTGACGGTCACGGTCGGCACGGGCGCGGACTCGGGCGTGACGTACACGGTCGGACGGACGACGGAGACCGCCTGCGCTTGAGAGGCGACGGTCACGGTCTCGCTCGACACCAAAGACGTGGTGGCAGCATAGGTCGTGTTGTTCCTCGTGCTGTTCATATACCATCCGTCGCGGTAGGAAAGATATCGGTTGTTATAGGACAGACGATTGTTGCTGCCCGTCCATGAGGTGGTTTCACTTGTGCTGACGTTAAACGACGAGTTGCTTACGCGGTGCAGATAGTAGGTCGTTCCGTTGACGACGGTATGGATCGTTCCGCTGTTGCCGCTCCACAGCGCGGCGTCCGCCTCCGTTGTAGAATCGAAAATGTTGCCGGACGAATCCACACAAAGGTAGTGCGTCACACCATTGACGGTTCTTGAGATGCGGTAGGAGGAAGAGGTGACCGACGTGTTGGTCGTCAGCTGCCATGCACCGTTGTAGTAGCCCAGATAATAACTCGACCACCAATCGTCGTAATAGAGCCGGGTGCCGTTGTTGGTCCAGGTGGTGGACGTGGTGGAGACCTGAAGCGTGCCGTTGTTGTTGCGCAGGTAGTAGTTCGTTCCGGGGACGCGGATGGTCCCGGCGGGGTTCGCTCCGCCGGTGCTGAACTCAAACGCGGTCGCCTGATCCGGATCGGTGGTGCTGCCGATGGTCGTGCCGGAAACGGTCATGTAATTCCCGTTGCCGTCGGTGATGCGGTAGGTGGGCGCGATCGTCCTGATGTGCCAGTTGGCGTCGTACTCGATCGCGTAGGTGGTGGTGACGTTGTTGGCGGTCGAGGTGACGTAGAGCGAGCTGCCGTCGTTGAGCCACTGGGTGCCGGTGTTCTGCGTCGTGGTGGTGGCGAGGGTGCCGTTGTTATTATAAAGATAGTAGGTCGTGCCGCCCACCACGCAATAGGCCCTGCCGCTGGAGTTGGCGCCGGCATCGTTGGCGAAGTAGAAGTGGGTCGCGTTGACCGCGTTGCCGTTGGCAAAGGCGTTCGCGCCGGTCACGCGCAGGTAGTTGCCGCTGCCGTCGTTGATGGTGAAGTAGGACAGCGTGCTGACCGTCCACTCGCTGCCGTTATGGTTCAGGTAATAGTCCTTGCCGCCTTCGGTCATGTAGAAGGAGTCGCCCACTCTCGTCCAGGTGGCGGCGGTGCCGCTGACGGTAAGGGCGCCGTTGCTCACGGTCAGATAGCGGGTCTGCCCCTCCGCAACGGCGGAGATCTGGGTATTGCCGCTCTCGTTGGAGAACTGCCAGACCAGCGCGTCCGACTGGCTGGCGTTGCCGACCGCGTTGGCGGTGGCGGTGAGGTAATGCCCGCTGCCGTCGGTGATCTTGTGCCCGGAGGCGGGTACAAGTCGCCATCCGTTGTCGTAGACGAGGTTGTGACGGATGCCCTGAATGGTGGTGTAATAGACGTTGCCGTCCTTGTTCCAGGTGTAGGCGCTGCCGCCCATGGCAAGAGCGCCGTCGGTCACGGTCAGGTAGCGGGTCGCACCGCCGATGTAGGCGGAGATCGCGGTGTTTCCGCCCGGGTTGGACAGCGACCATTTGACGGAGGCGGCGGCGGACGCCGCATTGGTCACGGCGTTGGCGGTGCCGGAGAGGTAATGGCTGCCGTCGGTGATGTAGTAATACGTATCGATCGGCGTCAAGCCCCAGCCGCTGCCGTCATAGCGAAGGAAGCCGGCCGGGCACCGCACGGTGCCGTCGGCGTTGACCGTCCAGGCCGTGGACGCCGTTTTGGAGACGGAAAGGCTGCCGCCCGCGACGTTGAGGTAATACCACTCGCCCAGGATCTCGGTACGGAGATAGCCGTCGGAGGTGAGACGCCACTTCGTATTCTGCCCGTTGTTGGCGGCGGTGGTGACGGCGCTGCCGGCGGCGTTGGTGTTGAGATAGGTGCCGTTCTGCGACAGGAAGAAGGCCGCCTCGGTGTCAGTCTTATAGGTGACCTTGACGACGTCGGTGAGCTTGTTGTTGTCGTGTAAATACAGGTACTGGTTGGTTCCGCTTCGGTCGGAGAAGGTGATCGAGCCGAGGGCCTCATTCGTGTAATTCTTCACGGTATAAGTCCCATACGTCTGGGTGTTGCCGGTGAAGGGCGACGTCATCGTGCCCGTCGTGGTGGTCTCGGTGACCTGCGGCTCCCCGCCGATCAGAATGTTCTCGTTGACGATGATCGTTTTGGTGGTGTTGTAGGCGGAAGAAGAATGGTTGTTCTGAATGTCGAGGAGGTTGTTGTACATCGTCAGCATGTCGATGCTGGCGCCCCACTCGTTGCCCGCACCCTTGGCAGAGCCGGCGATGGTGGTGCCGGTGGCGCAGCCGATGGCGTTGCCGCTGGTCTCGGGGTTGAGATTGTAGACCAGGCCGATGATGCCGGAGTCGGACAGGTAATTCGCGTTCTCGCCGGCATGGACGTCAATCGCGGTCACGTCGGCGGAGCTGTAGTAGACGCTGATGTTGCGGATGGAAGCGTACTCGATGTGACCCGCAAGGATGCCGACGTGGTGATCCTCCTCGTAGCGGACGTTGCTCGACGCGTCGCTCTCCCAGAGATGGTCGCCGTCGCGCGCGCCGTCCGTGGTGGCCGTTGAGACGATCTTGACGTCATAAAGCAGCAGGTCGCTGACGCCGGAAACAGCGCCGTTGAAGGTCTGCCCTTCGGTTGCGTTCTCCGGCTCTTCGCCGAGGTAGCCGATCTTGCCGAAGAGGCCGATGTCAGGCGTGTCCTCGTCGGCTTCGACGGTAAAGTTGGCGATGATCGAGGAGATGCTCGTCTTGCCGTTGGGCGCGGTCGTGGTGGTGGGCTGCTCGTTCTCGTCGAGCTTGACCTGCGCACCGCCCACGCAGCCGATGAAGGGGTATTCGTCGTTGCCGACGGGGTGGATGACGATGCTCTGGCCGTTCCTGGTGCCGTCGACGCAGGCGGGCGTGCCGTCAGTCTCGCAGACCAGGAAGTACGGCTTGACGTTGGAATCCTCGATGTACTCGCCGTTCTCGTAGTTCTTGGAGATGTAGCGGTCGTAGAAGTAGCCCGCCTCCTGCAGCGCGTAAAGGTTGATCATGTGGCGGGGCAGAGAAATGATGTAGGGGTTCTCCTCGGTGCCCCAGTCGGCGTCCGGATCGAAGGTCGCGGTCGTGCCGTCGGGGAAGGTGATGGTCTCTCCCCGCGCGAAGGTCGCGGGATTGAGCCGGTCGAACAGCAGGTTGATGCGCATACCGATGTTGGAATCGGTCTCGCTGTCCGAGGTGTGTATGCGGAGCATATTGGAGAGCCACGCAAAAACCCCCGTGGCCGAAATGACCAGGGTTACCAAGAGCAGTATAAACGTGCACAGGAGCGAACGCTTGGCTCTTTTCGTCATGATGATCTGCCTTTCGCGGTGGGTTTCTTACGGACGGGATTATCGGGTAAAGCCGATCTCGATCTCCATATCGAAGAGGATCTGGCAGGGCATGTAATGGCTGATGTCGTGGGTGGCGTCGAAGCAGGTCTCAAGGTCGGGACGCATGCGCAGGTAGAGGTAATAGGGCGCATCGTCTTCCGGCTCGTACACCGGCGCGCCGTCGGCGCCGCGCGGGATCACGATGCAGTCGGTCTCCGGCGTGACGGTCTGCCCCGCCCCGGCCTGGGTGGCGAAGAGCGCCTTCACAGCGGTCGCGCCCGCGGCGGTCGTCATATCGTAGGCGGTCGCGCTGACGGCGCAGTCCAGGTCGACCAGGCCGCGCAGGCGCTCGTACGCCTCGCCGAGATCCGCGTGGTCAATAAGATCGCCTTCGCTGGAGTAGAACTCCATGTCGGTAACGTCATACCGGGCGCTGACCGATGCGCCGCGGTTGCCGATGACGTCCGCGGTCATGTCCAGCCGGATGTAGAAGCAGTTGTCGTCCGACAAATCGAGCAGGTTGTCAACCGTGCCCAGGTGGAGCGAAATGAACTTGAACCGCTCGGTGTTCACGGGATCGTTGTCCGGGCTGATCTCGACCGAAACGAGATCGTTCACATCGTCGGCGGTCGCCGTGTCGAGCGCGTCCACCCAGACGCCGTCCTTGCTGAAATCCTCGCCCGTTTCCACCAGGGTGGCGCCGTTGTCGGGAGAAAGGTCGAAGCGCCATGCGTGAAGGTTGGGGTCAATGGTGACGGCCGGCTGCACCGTCGTGACGTCGCCGTCGACGTTGTTGTTCATCGAAAACCAGCCGAAGGCGGCGTTCAGATAGATCATCAACACAAACAACACGAATAAGCCGAGGAGGATCAGCGTCGTGAGCCCCGCGGCAAACCGGATATTCTGCTGTTTTGTGAAGTACTTCGGCACAGTGGTCACCTTTCCCCGGCTTTTCGCCGATAAAAAACAGCCGGTTGCTTGCTTGCAACTGGCTGACTCGGGGAGTCCCTATAGCTTTGCGCCGCCGGATCGCTCCGGCTTTGCCGAATGTTCAGTTGTGGAAAACACGCCACAATGGATCATCTATTACATCATGTGTATCATAACACACCTTTACTTATAATGCAAGTGTTTTTTCACGGGCGCGTGTTTTTTGACAGATCCGTGCACTGCGCGGACCCGGGCAAAAGAAAACCGGCATAGTCCGGTCATCCGTACCAAACTATGCCGATCTCTTTCCGTCGCTTCAGTTGAGGATGCGGCGCATCCGGTCGAAGACGTTGGTGTAGAACAGCAAGGCGAAGGCGCCCAGCGTAAAGAGCAGCTCGGGGAGCATATAGGTGCCGTTATACAGCAGGGAGTAGGACCAGGTGCTCGCCTTGAGAAGCTCGAAATCGCCCCAGATGGTCACGCCGGTGATGAAGTGGCAGGCGAAACGGAAGACCAACGCCGCGACGACGCCCACCAGCGGCAGGGGCGCCTTCTTGTTATAGCACAGGCCGGAGAGCGCCATGCCGGTGAAGGGCACGATGTAGTCGAAGAGCAGGCAGACGATGAGCACGCCGGGCGTCAGGCCCCAGCCGAAGGCGCCGCCCTGCATCATCTGGATGACGCTGTAAACGAAGCAGGCGGGCAGGGCCTTGAGCGGCCCGTACATCAAGCCGACGGCGCAGATGGGCACCATGGACAGCAGGGTGACGGAGCCGCCCATGGGCATCTGCCAGACCTTGACGTAGCTCAGGGCGGTGGACAGGGCGACCATCACGGCGCTGAAGGCGAGCCAGCGGATCCAATGGAAGCGGGATTTGGTTTCGGACATAGTGAACACTCCTTTTCTTTTGTCGCATCCCAACGAAAAACGCCACCGGTCTCCCGATGGCGTGAAAAGCGGTTGCATTTCCCTCCGTCGGCATGATCCGAATCAGGTCAAAGGGTCCCGCGCGGCACTACGCGCGATCTCAGCCGGATCTACCGACACCCCTGATGCGATTTGTGCCCATTTGTCAAGTCCCCCGCCCCGCTTTTGTCAATTTGTTAAGGGAAACCGCCGCGGGGGGACGTTTTTTGTGCAGTTCGGAAATTGTAAGCGCGCGCGCAATATGGTAGAATAAAGCAAATTCAGGAAAGCGGTGATCGGTTTGGCTTCCTTCAAGGCCTTTCTCAAGCGCAAGGACATCGAGTTCTCCGCCAAGCGGTACGGCATCGACGCTCTCGGCGCCATGGCGCAGGGGCTCTTCTGCTCCCTGCTGATCGGCACCATCATCAAGACGCTGGGCACCCAGTTCAACGTCTCCTTTCTGACCGACATCGGCACCTACGCCATGGCCGTCGCCGGCCCGGCGATGGCCATCGCCATCGGCCGCGCGCTGAAGGCGCCCCCGCTGGTGCTCTTCTCGCTCGCGGCTGTCGGCTGGGCTGCCAACGCCGAGGGCGGCGCGGGCGGGCCGCTGGCCGTTCTCGTCATCGCCATCGTCGCCGCCGAGTGCGGCAAGCTGGTCAGCAAGGAAACCAAGGTCGACATCCTCGTCACCCCCGCGGTGACCATCCTGGTCGGCGTCGCGCTGGCCAAGCTGATCGCGCCCCCCATCGGCGTGGCGGCGAGCGCCGTCGGCAGCGCCGTCATGTGGGCCACCGAGCAGCAGCCCTTCTTCATGGGCATCCTCGTGTCGGTCATCGTCGGTCTGGCGCTGACGCTGCCCATCTCCTCGGCCGCCATCTGCGCCACGCTCGGCCTGACGGGTCTGGCGGGCGGCGCCGCGGTCGCGGGCTGCTGCGCCCAGATGATCGGCTTCGCCGTCATCAGCTTCCGCGAAAACCGCTGGGGCGGGCTGGTCTCCCAGGGTCTGGGCACCAGTATGCTCCAGATGGGCAACATCGTCAAAAATCCCCGCATCTGGATCGCGCCCACCCTTGCCTCCGCCATCACGGGGCCCATCGCGACCTGCGTGTTCCACCTGGAGATGAACGGCGCGGCCATCAACTCGGGCATGGGCACCTGCGGGCTGTGCGGCCCCATCGGAGTCTGGACGGGCTGGATCGAGAAGGGCTACGCCGCCGGCTGGTTCGACTGGCTGGGGCTGGCGATGATCGCCGTCGTCCTGCCCGCCGCGCTGAGTCTGCTGATCGACTGGCCCCTGCGCAAGCTCGGCTGGGTCAAGCCCGGCGACATGAAGCTGGACATCTGATCCTGCCAAAAAAGACCGCCAAGGTTTCCCTTGGCGGTCTTTTTGCGGGATGAGCGGGTCGGGGTCACGGCATCTCCACGTCGGCGCCGGTGTACAGATACCGCAGATGGAAGCCGGCGTCCGCGTCCTTGAGGTCGTTATAGGCGATGGTCACGCCGTACGGCACCGACACGTCGAGCCCCTTGTCCCCGAAGCCGTACACATAATGGTAACGGGGATGGGAATCCTCTATGGGTTTGGGCGTGCGCCGCGTGACCCACGTTTCGTTCTGGCAGAGATACGCTTTTTCGGCGATTTTTCGGATCGTGCCGCCGGCGGGCATCGGTTTCGTCTTTTTCGCGGCGCCGCTGCCCTTCACGTAAACGTCTTCCCAGACGCCGCCGCTGCATTTTCCGACATACGACTCCGCGACCTTGCCTTTTTTCATCACGACGTACCAATAGGTATCGCCTTTGCCGCCGAGGATCAGGTCCACGTCGTTCCGGTACGCCTGAGCATACTCAAAGCCGTCGTTGTCTTCGACCAGCTTGATAAAGCGTTCTTCAAACACGGCTTCGCTCATTCGTGCATCAGCGCTTCCAGCTCGACGTCGGATTTGACGGTGAGCTCATTTTCGGCATAGAAGCGGGTCAGCAGGGTGGCGATGGCTTTTCCCTCGTAAGTGAAGACGAAATCGTAATAGCCGGGTTCG
>CAMHOI010000017.1 GCA_946186725.1 uncultured Clostridia bacterium | reverse complement strand
AGTTCCTCAAGGAAGAAGATATCGTCCCTCTTAGCGGCGTCGCCCTCGGCAAGGACGGCGCAGGCGCCCGCCTCGACGCCGCCCGCGGCCTTGACCAGCTCGCGCACGGCGGACAGAGACTCGCCCGTAGAAATGACGTCGTCGACGATCAGGACCTTCTTGCCCCGGATGGCGCTGCACTCCTCCTCGCCCAGATAAAGGTGCTGGACCTCCTGGGTGGTGATGGAGCGCACCTCCACGCCGACGGGGTCGCCCATGTAGACCTTGACGCCCTTGCGGGCGACGAGGTAGGGCTTGCCCGACTGGCGGGCCATCTCGTAGGCCAGAGGAATGCTCTTGGCCTCGGGCGTGAGGATGTAATCGAAGTCAGGCGCCTTTTTCAGCAGGGCCTCGGCCGAGGCGACGGTGATCTCCACGTCGCCGAAAAGAATGAACGCCGCAATGTCCAGCGTATTGCTGACGGCGTAGCGGGGCAGCTCGCGCCGGACTCCCGCGATGGTGATGGAATAGGTGTCGCGCATGATGGTCTCCTCCTGTTCGGTGATGGGGTCGCTTCCGGCTCAGCCCGGAGGCCAGGCGAGAAGGCGCCTGCCCAACAGATGAAAGTGAAGGTGAGGCACGGTCTGGCCGCCGTCCTCGCCGACGTTGGTGACCACACGGAATCCCTTGTCCAGCCCCTGCTCGGCGGCGATCTTCGCGATCGCCTCAAAGACGCGGGCGACGGCTTCGGAGTTGGTCGGGTCGACGGCGGCGGCGGAGGGGATATGCGCGCGCGGGATGACGACCGCGTGGAAGGGCGCCTTGGGGTCGATGTCGGCGAAGGCGTAGACGTTTTCGTCCGAATAATAGGGCGTGGACGGGATCTCGCCCGCCGCGATCCTGCAGAACAAACAGTCGCTCATGATGGCCTCCTTTTACTGATTCAGCTGCGCGGCGAGGATGTCCTTCGCCGCGGCGAGGGCGTCGTTCATTTTGGCGGGGTCCTTGCCGCCCGCCATGGCGCTGTCGGGACGCCCGCCGCCGTTGCCGCCGGCGATCCGGGCGATCTCGCGCACCAGGTTGCCCGCGTGGGCGCCCCGGCTCCGGGCGTCCTTGCCGCAGGAGGCGGCGAAGGTGACCTTCTGCTCCGAAGCGAGGGCGAGCACCAGCACGACGTCCGGTCGGCTGTCGCGGGCGACGTCGCAGGCGGCGCGCAGGGCGTCGGCGCTCTCGCCCCAGAAGGGCGCGGCAACCAGCTTGACCCCGGCGACGTCCTCCGCGCCCGCAAGCAGAGCGTCCAGACGGGAGGCGGCGATCCTGGCGTTGAGGGCGTCGATGGCGGCGTCCTTGCGCTTGTTTTCCTCCTGAAGAGCGGCGATGCGCTCGGGCAGATCCTCGGGCTTGCTCGCCTTGGCGGCGGCCGTGGCGCGCGCGAGCAGCTCGGCGTCACGCTCCAGCAGCGTCAGCACGCCGGCGCCGGTCACGCCCTCGATGCGGCGCACGCCCGCGGCGACGGAGCCCTCGGAGCGGATGCGGAAGAGCCCGATGCGGGCTGTGTTGTCCACGTGGGTGCCGCCGCAGAGCTCGAGGGAGAAGTCCTTGGCGTCCACCACGCGGACGGTGTCGCCGTACTTTTCCCCGAAGAGGGCCATGGCGCCCAGCTTCTTGGCCTCGTCGACGGGCATCTCGGTCACCGTCACGGGCAAAGCGGCGAGGATGGCGGCGTTGACGGCCTGCTCGACGGCGCGCAGCTCCTCGGGCGTGAGGGCGGAGAAATGGGTGAAATCGAAGCGGACGCTCTGCTCGCTGACCAGCTGGCCGGCCTGCTCGACGTGGGTGCCGAGCACCCGGCGCAGGGCGGCCTGCAGGAGGTGAGCGGCGGTGTGATTGCGCATGACGGCCAAACGGCGGTCCTCGTCGACGGCGGCGGTGACGCGGTCCCCCACGCTCAGCACGCCCTGCGTGACCGTTCCGACGTGGCAGAAGACGCCCTCGGGGGTCTTCTGCGTATCGCTCACGCGGAAGGCGCCGCCGGCGGTACGCAGGAAGCCGGTGTCGCCCACCTGGCCGCCGCTCTCGGCGTAGCAGGGGGTGACGTCCAGCACGATCACGGCCTCCTGCCCCTGGGCGACCGAGTCGACCCGCTCCCCCTCGCACAGGAGGGCGAGCACCTTGGCGGAGGCGGTCAGCGAGCCGTAGCCGGTGAAACGGGTGGCGGGCAGGCCGGACAGGCGCTCCCCCTCCCCCTTCCAGGCGTCGGCGCCGGCGTTCTTGCGGGCGGCGCGGGTATCCTTGCGATATTGCTCGTAGAGGGCGCGGAAGCCCTCGACGTCCACCCCGACGCCGCGGTCGGCGAGGATCTCTACGGTCAGATCGACGGGGAAGCCGTAGGTATCCTGAAGCTTAAAGGTCTCCTCGGCGGAGAGGGTGCCGCCGGGGTTGGCGGCGACGAAGTCGTCCAGCAGGCGCATGCCCTGATCGACGGTGCGGGCGAAGCTTTCCTCCTCAACGGAGACGACCTTTTTGATGAGGTCGCGCTTCTCCTTCAGCTCGGGGTAAGCGCTCTCGTTCTCCCCGATGACGGTGTCGACCACCTCGCTGAGGAAGGGGCGGTCGATCCCGAGCAGGCGGCCGTGCCGCGCGGCGCGGCGGAGCAAGCGGCGCAGGACGTAGCCACGCCCGTTGTTGGAGGGCATGACGCCGTCCCCGATCATGAAGGTAGTGGAGCGGATGTGGTCGGTGATGACGCGAAGGGAGACGTCCGTCTTCTCATCGGCCTTGTAGGTCACGCCGGCGATGCGGCTGATGTGCTTCATGATGTTCTGGACGGTGTCCACCTCGAAGAGGTTGTCCACCCCCTGCATGACGCAGGCGAGGCGCTCCAGGCCCATGCCGGTGTCGATGTTCTTCTGGGCGAGCTCGGTGTAGTTGCCGTTGCCGTCGTTGTTGAACTGGCTGAAGACGTTGTTCCACACCTCGACGTAGCGGTCGCAGTCGCACCCGACGCCGCAGGTGGGCTTGCCGCAGCCGTACTTCTCGCCGCGGTCGAAATAGATCTCACTGCAGGGGCCGCAGGGGCCGGAGCCGTGCTCCCAGAAGTTGTCCTCCTTGCCCAGGCGTTTCATGTGATCCTCAGCGACGCCGACCTCCTTGGTCCAGATGTCCCAGGCCTCGTCGTCCTTCTCATAGACCGAGCAGTAGATGCGGTCGGCGGGCATCTCCAGCACCTTGGTGAAGAACTCCCAGGACCAGTGGATGGCCTCCCGCTTGAAGTAGTCGCCGAAGGAGAAGTTGCCCAGCATCTCGAAATAGGTGCCGTGGCGGGCGGTGTGGCCCACGCGCTCGATGTCGGGGGTGCGGATGCACTTCTGGCAGGTGGTCACGCGGGTGCGGGGCGGCGTGACCTCCCCGGTAAAGTACTTCTTCATGGGCGCCATGCCCGAGTTGATCAGCAGCAGAGACTTGTCCCCGTTGGGGATGAGGGAAAAGCTGGGCAGACGGAGATGCCCCTTCGATTCAAAGAAGGAGAGATACTTTTCCCGCAGGTCGTTGAGCGAGGTCCATTGCATGATGTTTCTTCCTTTCCGCGGGGGCCGCAGAAAAAGAGTCCTCCCGTCCGCATGGGACGGAAGGACTCCGCGGTACCACCCAAATTGCCGGCCAAAACAGCCGACCTCTCGATCCCTTTAACGCAGGGATACGCCGCGCTCGTCACGCGGAGCTCGGGAGCCGGCTCACGGCGCCGTCACGGGCGGTCTCACCTTCCCCGCCCTCTCTGAAGAGACGAACCAACCGATTGTGCTCCTTCACAGCCGTTTTCCGCAGTACAGTATAGCACCGCCCGCCCCGAATTGCAAGGGGAAGTTTTACTCCCCCCGCTCGGCGCGGATCAGATCGTTGAGCACGCGGGGATAAAGCTGGCAGGTCATGCCGCCGTCGCAGATCAGCTCGGTGCCGGTGATGTTCTTGGACAGTTCGGTGCCGAAGAACCAGACGGCGTTGGCGATGTCCTCGAAATCGGAGATGTCGCCGATGGGGGTCAGGCGGCCGTTGACGATCTGCTTGCTGCCCATCTGCACCCAGCGCTCGGTCTTGATGGTGCCGGGGAGCACCACGTTGCACCGGATGCCGAAGGGGCCCAGGTCGACCGCGAGCGCGCGCACGAGGGCGTTGATCCCGCCCTTGGAGGCGGAGTAGGCGGCGCGGTTGGGGATGGCGCGGTAGGCGGTGTTGGAGCTGAGGAAAACGACGGCGCCGCCGCCCTTCTCCCGCATACGCAGCGCGGCCTGCCGCACGATGGTGAAGTTCCAGACCAGATTGGTCTCGAACACACAGCGGAAATCCTCCACCGGCACCGTCCAGAAGTCCTGGCCGGCGGCGGGGTCCTTGGGATCGAAGCCCATGTTGGCGGCGTTGAGCACGACCGTTTTCACGAAGCGGCCGGTTGCGTCGATGTCCTTGAAAATGTCGACGATCTGCTGCTCGCTGCCGATGTTGCACTCGTAGCCCCGGGCGAAGACGCCGTACTGCTCGGCGAGGCGGGCGGCAGAGGCCTCCGCCTTGGCGCCGGTGCGGCTGGTGATGAAGACGTCCCAGCCGTTTTTGGCGAACAGCTCGGCGATGCCGTAGCCGGTGCCGGACTGGGCGCCGGTGATGAATACTGCACTCATTTCGTTTCCTCCCAATCAAAGAAGTCGCCGAAGGTCAGCATATAGGGGCTGTCCTTCACGGGGATATTGAGCAGAACGCCCTCCTCGGAGGTGTGATACTCGCCCAGCTCGTAGACGGTGCCGTCCAGCATATCGGTCAGCAGGATCCTCTGCCCCCTGACCTCGTCCTTCAGACGGAGGGTGACGGTGCCCTCGTAGGTCTCGGTGAGAATGTCCTTGGGCATCCAGTAGAAGAGGGCGCGGGAGCCGTTGGCCCGACGGAAGGCGAAGCGGGAGGTCGCGTTGAAATCGGCGTCCTGGCCGCGCATCCGCTTGGACTCACGCACCTCGCCCTCCACGGGAAGGTCGCAGGTCTCGAAGTGCTCGGCCAAGGCACTGCAGAGATTCTGCAGCGCGTAGTAGGCGGGCTTGGGAGAGTAGGTGCCGACCGAACGGCCCTCCTCGTCAAAGTCGGCGCCCAGCACACCGAAGTAGCCGTAATCCAGATAGGAGGCCTTATCCCCGACGGTGCCGTCGAGCGCCTCGATCATATCCACGCAGGAGAAGTAGGAAGCAAACTCCACGCCCAGGCCCATATCGGTGATCAGATGACGAAGCAGATACTTGGACTGCTTAAGGGGGGTCCAGGCGCCGCCCATCAGGGCGCCGTGCCCGTCGGGACGGGACTGGGTGCCGCTCTCGCCCTGGATGATCTTGATGTCGGTGCGCTTGTGCTGGATGAGCAGATCGCGTATGTACTGCATCTTGCTGACCCAGGTGCCCTCGTCAAGGTTGTAGGAGTGATAGGTCACGGCGTCGATGTGCTCCAGGCCGCCCGCCGCGCAGAAGCCGGCTGCGAAGTCGCGGCGGAAGGCCAGCGCCAGGCCGATGACCTCGCAGGTGGGGTCGGCCTCCTTGCAGGCCAGGGCGGTGTCGGTGGTGAACTTGGCGTACTCCCAGCCGTTGGCGACGTTGCGGGTGCGCTCGGCCATGGCGGGGGTCATGGCGGCGTATTTCTCCTCCTCGGCCTTGACCTGCTCGGGGGTCAGGAAGGGATTCTTGCGGCGCCAGAGGCCGTCGGGCTCGTTCCACACCTCATAATAATGGATCTTGCCCTTATACCGCCGGACGGTTGCCTGCACGTAGTTGCGCCAGGCGGTCTTCTCCTCCTCGGTGTAGATGGGAGGCACGCCCACGGCGCCGTAGATCTGCTTGGCCTCCTCGGAATAGAGGTCGTTGCCGTAGCAGAAGCAGAGCCAGGGCTCGACGCCGATGGCCAGCAGGTTGTCCACCACGCTGTCCAGCCAGGCGAAATCGTAGACGCCCTTTTGGCGCTCTGTGCGCTGCCAGCCCGACTGAAGGCGGGCGCGCTTGACGCCGATGCCGGCCAGGCCGGCGTAGGCCTTTTCGGGGTCGAAGACGTCGCGGTCCAGTTTCTCGAAACCGACGCCGAAGCGCGAATATTTGACGTCTTTGGCGGTCTTCGGCTTGATCTTGCCCACCGAGATGAGTCTGTCGGTCATACTATCCGCTCCTTAGAAATAAAACTCGGTCTTGGCAGGCCGGATGTCGGTCAGAGCGCCGGTATAGTGGCGCAGAGTATGGGGTTGATAGGGATGCTTGAGGCATTCCTCCTCGTTGATCTCAATGCCCAGACCCGGCTTGTCGGGGATGGTGATGAAGCCGTCCTTGTACGTCAGCGCCTCGTCGGTGACATCCTTGCGCCATTCGACGTCGCTGTACATGATCTCCAGAATGGAGAAGTTGGGGCAGCAGGCGGCCAGCTGCAGGGTGGCGGCGTTGGCCACGGGGCCGGAGGGATTGTGGGGCGCGAAGGGGATATAATAGGCCTCGGCGACGGCGGCGATCTTCTTGAGCTCCATGATGCCGCCGGCGTGGGAGATGTCGGGCTGGATGTAATCGGCCGCGCGCATCTCGAAGAGATCCTTGTAGGATTTGAGGGTGTAGAGCCGCTCGCCCGCGGAGATGGCGACGGGCGACTTGTCCCGCACCGCCTTGAGGGCTTCCAGGTTGTCGGGCGGGGTGGGCTCCTCAAAGAACATGGGCTTGAAGGGCTCCAGCTCTCTGGCGATCTTGATGCCGGTGGGGACGTTGAAGCGGCCGTGTCCCTCGATGAGCAGGTCGACGGCGGGGCCGACGGCCTCCCGCACGGCGGCCACGCACCGCAGGGCGGTGTCCAGATCCTTGTTGGAGATCTCCAGATAGGACTTGCCGAAGGGATCCCACTTCATGGCGGTCACGCCCCGCTGAACAGCGATGCGCGCCTTCTCCCCGAACTCCTCGGGCGTCTTGGCGCCGGCGAACCAACCGTTGACGTAGATGCGGACCTTGTCGTTGACGCGGCCGCCCAGCAGCTGATACACGGGCACGCCCAGGTGCTTGCCCAGAATGTCCCAAAGCGCCGTCTCGACGGCGGACAGCGCGCTCATCAGCACGGCGCCGCCCCGCCAGTAGGCGTCGCGGTAGATGTCATGAAAATGCTTCTCGATGGTCAGCGGGTCCTTGCCCACCAGGTACTCCCGGATGTGCTCCACGGCGCCCAGCAGCGCCTTTTCTTTGTACTCCAGCGTCGCTTCGCCCACACCGTCGACCCCCTCGTCGGTGTAGACCTTGACGAAGACCCAGTTGGTCCGGAAGCAGTCCACCACGAAGGTCTTGACGTCCGTAACTTTCATCGCGTTTCTCTCCTTTGCCGATGTTGACAAATTACCTTGTATAGTTTATTATAAAGCAGGAAGGATTGCTTATAGAATCTTACTCTGTTGAGCCCCATATTGTTTGTTTTTTTATCATGCGCTGATACGGAGGACGCTCATGGAACTGCCTGAAATCGTCGCCTGCGGAGTCTTCGATTCCCGTGTCGCCTTCAAAAACATTGAAACCTCCAAAAGCCGCTCGGTGTGGAAATTCGAGATCGAGCTGGCCCTTGAGGACGGCGGCGTCACCCATATTGACTCCAACGCCTACCCCATCCGGCAGGACACTGTGATCTGCGCCAAGCCGGGGCAGGCCCGTTATACCGAGTTCCCCTACTACGTCCACATCCTCCTCTCCGAGGGGCCCATGCGGGACGCCATGAACGAGATCTCCGACTCTTTCATCACCGGCAAGGGAGAGACCTACCGCTCCCTCTTTGTCAGAATGATCCGCCATTACAGTTCCTTTTCGGAGGATTCCCGCCTTCTGCTGCAAAGCCGCCTGCTGGAGCTGATCTACACTCTGCGCACCGACGAGGCCCGGCAGGGCAACACGCGCGTGGCCGCCCGGCAGACCCTCATTGAGGAGACGCTGAATTACATCCAGGATCACCTGACCGAGGATCTCACTCTGGAGCGGGTGTCCAAGGCCATGTCCTTCAGCCCCATCTACTTCCATAATACCTTCCGTGCCTCCGTGGGCAAAACCCTGCGGGAATACGTGGAGGAGCAGCGCATCCGCAAGGCCATCCATCTCCTGCTGACCACCAACGATTCTCTGACAAAGATCGCCTTTGAATGCGGGTTCTCCTCCCAAAGCTATTTCAGCTACGTCTTCAAGCGCCGCATGGGCATAACCCCGCGCGCCTACGTGCGCGACACCTACAAGAAATACGAAAGCTGACGCCAGACAGAACGAAGCCGCCTCCCGGACCGGGGGGCGGCTCCTTTTGTATGAGGTCAGCAGCCGCAGTTGTTGCAGCCGCAGCCGTTGTCGTTCCCGCAGCCGCAGCCGCCGCCGCAGCCAAACAGGATGATGAGGATGAGGATGATCCACAGACAGCTGTTGTTTCCGAAGCCGTTACACATAGCGCGTTTCCTCCTTTCTCCATACGGCGCGTGCCGTATTTCACTACCATACTATGACAGCGCGGCCGATCGGTTCCCCATTTTGAAAATCGAAGAAAAATCAAGAAAAAAACAGAAACAATGAGTTTGGAAGCGTTTTTGCCCCCTTGCGCGGAAAAAGCGGCGTCTGATTGACTTTTTCTGACTTTGACCTTTTTTGACTTTGTGGATACAATGATAGTCAGAAAAGGTCAAAAGCAAAGGAGTGGTCACTATGCTTATCAGCGATCAGATCGCCAAGCGCATCCTGGAGCTGCTCGAAAGCAGCAACGAGGGGACGGCGGAGATCCGGCGCAACACCCTGGCGGAGGCCATCGGGTGCGTGCCAAGCCAGATCAACTACGTCATCGCTTCCCGCTTCACCCCCGAGCGGGGCTACATCGTAGAGAGCAAGCGGGGCGGCGGCGGCTACATCCGCATCACCGAGATCCGCACCGGTTCCTCCAACGCTTTGATGCACATTGTCAATTCGGTCGGGCCGACGCTGGAGGCCCAGTCGGCCAAGGTCATCGTGGAAAATCTCGTGTACCGCGAATACCTCGACCCGAGGGCGGCGAAACTCATGTTGGCCGCGCTCTCCGATTCGGCGCTGCGCGCCGTTGCCCCCGAGGACCGGGACCGCCTGCGGGCCTCCCTCTTCAAACACATGCTCATGACCCAGGTCTGAACGCACGTCATATCAAAGGAGTGATATATCATGCTATGTGAAAAATGCGGCAAGAACGTCGCCACCACACACATCAAGACCAGCATCAACGGTGTGGTCGAATCCCATCACCTCTGCGCCGACTGCGCGCGGTTGAGTCACGCGGTGCAGAACCAGTTCGGGCTCAGCGACCTGCTGGGCACCTTCTTCGGGGAAGGCGTCAAGACCGTCCCCTACGCCGACAAGCGCAAGCGCTGTCCCGGCTGCGGGAGCTGCTTTGACGACATCGTGGCGTCGGGCCGGGTCGGCTGTGGTCAATGCTACGAGACCTTTTTGGAGCAGCTTCTCCCCTCCCTGCAGCGCATGCACGGCAAGGCCGTCCACGCCGGCAAACGACCCCGCGCCGAAGAGGCCGCGCCCACCCGCGAAAGCGAGCTGGAGGCCTTGAAGGAGCAGCTTCGCGCCGCCGTCAACGCCGAGCAGTTTGAAGAAGCGGCCGCCCTGCGCGACCGCATCCACGCCATGGAAGAGGAGGGCAAGGATCATGAATAAATGGTATGCTTCTCTGGGCAAGGAAGCCGACACCGTCGTTTCCACCCGCATCCGGCTGGCCAGGAATCTGGCCGGGATCCCCTTCCCCTCCCGCATGACCGCCGAACAGCGCCGACAGGTCAACGAGCAGGTGCGCGACGCCCTGTTTGCTGACACGACGCTGGGCAAGCAATTCAAGTATCTGGAGATGGAGACCCTGCCCGACATTACCGCCGAGGCCATGGTGGAGCGCCACCTCATCAGCCCCGCCTTCGCCGCCCGGCGGGAGGGCAAGGCCCTCCTGCTCAGCGAGGACGAATCGGTCAGCATCATGCTCTGCGAGGAGGATCACATCCGCATCCAGGTCATGGAGGCGGGTCTGGCGCCCGAGGAGGCCTATCGCACGGCCAACGCGATCGACGACGCCCTCTCCGCCCGTCTGACATACGCCTTTGACGAGCGGCTGGGCTACCTGACCGAGTGCCCGACCAACCTGGGCACGGGGCTGCGTGCCTCCCTGATGCTTCATCTGCCCGCGCTGGAGGCGAGCGGCGGCATCAACCGCCTGGCCGCCACCGTCAGCAAGATCGGCATGACGGTACGGGGCACCTACGGCGAGGGCACCAAGCCCGTCGCCGCGCTCTACCAGGTTTCCAATCAGGTCACGCTGGGCATTTCGGAGGAGGCCGCCATCGAGAACCTGCGCGCCATCGCGGCCCAGGCCATACAGCAGGAGCGGGCGCTTCGTTCCTCTCTCGATCCCGACGGCATCGAGGACGCGGCCTACCGCGCCCTGGGCACCCTCAAGTTTGCACGCGCCGTCACCTCACAGGAATTTATGGAGCTGATCTCCCAGGTCCGTCTGGGGGTCGCCATGGGCGTCATCAAGGACCTGCCCCTGGCCACCGTTGAGGAGCTGATGATCAGCGCCGGGCCGGCCTCCATCCAGGCCGCCGAAGGCAAACCCCTCGATCCCGCCGAGCGGGATAAAGCACGTGCCAAGCTGGCACGGGAAAGGTTATGATCTCATGTATGAATTCAAAGGATTCACCGAGCGGGCCAACGAGGCCCTCAACCTGGCCGTGGAAACGGCGCAGGAGCTCGGCCACACCTACATCGGCAGCGAACACATCCTGATCGGTCTGCTCAAGGAGGGCAAGGGCGTCGCCGCCCACCTGCTGGAGGACAAAGGCGTCACCGCCGAGGCCGTCGAGCAGGCGCTGGAGAGCACCGTCGGGCGGGGAGAACCGACCGAGCTGACCCCCGATATGTTCACCCCGCGCGCCAAGCGCATCGTGGAAATGGCGGTCGCCGCCGCCCGCGCCGTCGGCTCCTCTCTGGTGGGCACCGAGCACCTGCTGCTGGCCATCCTGGAGGAGGGGGACAACTATGCCGTGCGCTTCATCGGCAAGACCGGGGGCGACGGCGCCGCTCTGCTGCATGAGACCGAGAAAGCGGTGCGCACCCGCGAGGAGAGCGGCGAGCCGACCTCCGTCAAACGCAAAGGAGGCAAAACGCCCACGCTGGACCAGTACGGCCGCGACCTGACCGCCGAGGCCAGGGCGGGCAAGCTGGATCCCGTCATCGGCCGCGCCAAGGAGATCGAGCGTATCCTCCAGATCCTCACCCGCCGCACCAAGAACAATCCCTGCCTGATCGGGGAGCCGGGCGTAGGCAAGACCGCCGTCGTGGAAGGGCTTGCCCTCGCCATCGCCGCGGGCAACGTCCCCGAGCTGCTCAAAAACAAGCGGGTGGTCTCTCTGGATCTGACCGGCATGGTCGCGGGCACCAAGTACCGCGGCGACTTCGAGGAGCGAGTCAAGGCCGCCATCGACGAGGTGGTCAA
>CAMHOI010000016.1 GCA_946186725.1 uncultured Clostridia bacterium | reverse complement strand
GGCTACTCCGAGCGAGGTAATGGCACTCTCGATGGTGACGGGGCTGACTTTCTCGTTGTTGACCATGCAGGCCTGCATGGGATCCATTTCTTTGCTCTCCGGGGCGGGGAAGGCCTCCTGCCACGCGGAGGAGAGGGAGGCGGTCGGCACGGTGGGATCGCCCGGCCGTTCACCGAAATGGCAGCCGCCCAGGCAGAGGGTTGCCGTCAGCGCCGCCAGAAGCAGAGAAAACGCACGCTTCATAGGGCCTTCCTTTCTCGCAGAAGGCCCACCTTCAGCAGGGCGATCTGCGTCTTGGCGTCAGGGAATTCCCCGCGAAGCACGGCCTCCGCCGCCTCCGACAGGGGCAGACGCTCCACCTCGAGGAACTCGTCCGCGTCGGGGCGGGGCATGGCGGCGCCGGGGGGAAGGACCTCGGGGTGCTCCCGCAGGGAGATCAGCCCCGTGGCCAGATAAAGGCGATCCGTTTCGGTACAGAAGCCGGGGGTGGGCCACAATTCGCCCAGCTCCCGCCAGGAGGCGGCGGCGTAACCCGTTTCCTCCGCCAGCTCCCGCTTGGCGCCGGTCAGGGGATCTTCCCCGGGTTCCCGCTTGCCCGCGGGGATCTCCCGCGTCACGCAGGAGAAGGGGTAGCGGTACTGCCGCACCAGCAGGATCTCGTCCGCCCCGGTGATCGCGGCGATGGCCACCCCGCCGGGATGCGCGACGACCTCCCGCTCGGCCTCCGCGCCGTCGGGCAGGGCGACCCGGTCCACCCGCAGCTTCAGCAGGCGGCCCTCAAAGCGGGTCTCGCCCGCCAGTGTCTTTTCCGTCATATCCATGACAAATGCCTCGCTTTTCGCATGATGGAAGAACCCGGCGCATAGTATTTGTCCGAGGAGTGATGATATGAGCGACGTCGTACGAGCCGTGGAGCAGGACTCCTTTACGGTGCTCGACGAGGTGTATCGGCTGTTGGGGCTTTACCCCTTTCTCCGCTTGGAGAAGGCGGGCAAGACGGCGTTGGGCAAAGAACTGCTCGTGCTGCGCCTGGGCAGGAAACGGGAGAGCTACGTGCTGTACGCCGCCGCCTTTCACGGGCTGGAGCGGCTCTCGGCGGGGGTCTGCCTCCGCTTCGTCGAGCGGCTCTGCCGCGCCCTGATGACAGGACGCGATCTCGCGGGTGTGCCTGTGCGACGGGTGCTGGCAGAGCGGGGCTTGATCGCCCTGCCCTTGGTCAACCCGGACGGGGCTGACATCGCTCTCCACGGCGAGAGAGCCGCAGGCGGTGACGGGCGGATCAAACGGCTCTGCGGCGGACACTTTGAGACGTGGAACGCCAATGCGCGCGGCGTCGACGTCAACCACAACTTCGACGCGGGCTGGCAGGAGCTGCGCAGGGCGGAGGAAGCGGCGGGCATCTTCGGGCCCGGGCCGACCCGCTACGGCGGCCCCCGTCCGGAAAGCGAGGCGGAGACGGCGGCGCTGTGCGCGCTTTGCCGTCAGAATCCCGTTTCTCACGTCGTGGCGCTCCACACCCAGGGGGAAGTGATCTACTGGCAGTACGGCCCCGATACCCCGCCCAACGCCAAGCGCATGGCGCAGATCCTGTCCGCGTCGAGCGGCTACGCGCTTGACAAGCCGGACGCGCTCGCCTCTCACGGCGGCTTCAAGGACTGGTTCATCCGGGAGTTTCACCGTCCCGGCTTCACCGTCGAGCTGGGGAAGGGGCGCAATCCTCTGCCGGCGAGCGATCTGGACGACGTATACCGGCGGGTGGAGGAGATGCTGACCCTCGCGCTTATTCTGTAAGTATACCACGCGCCCGTCCGTTTGTCAAAGGCGGGCTTTTTTGCCCTGCTCCTTGCATTTTCGGGATAGTTTGGTATAATAGACACGTGTATATGCCAAGTAAGGAGCCATCGTTCATGAAAGAGACCTTTTATCTGACGACCGCGATCGCCTACGCCTCCCGCAAGCCCCACATCGGCAACGCCTACGACATCGTCCTCGCGGACGCTATCGCCCGCTTCAAGCGCATGGAGGGCTACGACGTGCACTTCCTCACCGGCTCGGACGAGCACGGGCAGAAGATCGAGGAATACGCCAAAGCGCAGGGACTGACCCCCAAGGCGTACGTCGACGGCGTCGCCGCGCAGATCAAGGGGGTGTGGGACTCCCTCAACGTGACCTACGACCGCTTCATCCGCACCACCGACCCCGACCACGAGGCCGCCGTCAAGGCCATCTTCACCAAGCTCTACAAGCAGGGCGACATCTACAAGGGCGCCTATGAGGGCAAGTACTGCGTCCCCTGCGAGTCCTTCTTCACCGCCAGCCAGCTCGTCGACGGCAAGTGCCCCGACTGCGGCCGGGAGGTGATCGACGCCAAGGAGGAGGCCTACTTTCTCCGTCTGAGCAAGTATCAGGATCAGCTGATGCAATATTACGAGGACAACCCCGACTTCTTCCGCCCCGCTTCCCGCCGCGCCGAGATGGTCAACAACTTCCTCAAGCCGGGTCTGGCCGACCTGTGCGTCTCCCGCTCCTCCTTCAAGTGGGGCATCCCCGTCGAATTTGACGAGGGGCACGTCATCTACGTCTGGATCGACGCGCTGTCCAACTACATCACCGGCATCGGCTACCATCCCGACGGGAGCAGCGAGATGTACCGCAAGTACTGGCCCGCCGACCTCCACGTCATCGGCAAGGACATCGTCCGCTTCCACACCATCTACTGGCCCATTATTCTCATGGCGCTGGGCGAGCCCCTGCCCAAGCAGGTGCTGGGGCACCCCTGGATGCTCTTCGGCGAGGATAAGATGAGCAAGTCCAAGGGCAACGTCATCTACGCCGACGAGCTGGCTGCCCGCTTCGGCGCCGACGCGGTGCGCTACTACCTGCTCGCCGAGATGCCCTTCGCCCAGGACGGCTCCATCACCTACGAGAGCTTCCTCAACAAGTACAATACCGACCTGGCCAACACGCTGGGCAACCTCGTCAACCGCACCGTCGCCATGGCCAACAAGTACTTCTCCGGCGCCGTTACCCGCCCCGACGCGACCGAGGAGGTCGACCGCGACCTCGCCGCCTGCGCCGAGAGCGCCGTCGCCCGTTTCACGGCGCTGATGGACGAGTATCGCAACGCCGACGCCGTGGACGCCGTGATGGAGCTCGCCAAGCGGTGCAACAAGTATATCGACGAGACGGCTCCCTGGGTACTCGCCAAGCAGGAGCAGACCGGGCGGCTTAACGCCGTGCTCTATCACCTGCTGGAGGCCATCCGCTTCCTCGCCGTCCTTCTTCAGCCTGTGATGCCCGATACCTGCCGCGCCATCGCCGCCCAGATCGGCGCGGGCGAGGACGACGTGACCCTCTCCGGCGTACAGAGCGGCTTCGGCCGTCTTGCCGCCTATCAGGTGGGCGAAGCGACGCCTCTCTTCGCCCGTCTGGACGTGAACAAGGTGCTCGGGGAGCTGGCCGCCGAGGCCGCCGCCAAGGCGGAGACCGAGCAGCCCGCCGAGGCGAAGGCCGAGCCCATCACCATCGACGATTTTGCAAGAGTGGAGCTGCGCGCCGCCAAAGTGCTGGCCTGCGAGCCCATCCCCCGTGCCAAAAAGCTGCTCAAGCTCACCCTCGACGACGGCAGCGGTACGCCCCGCACCGTCGCCTCGGGCATTGCCCCGTGGTACAAGCCCGAGGAGCTGGTCGGCCGCACCGTCGCGGTCGTCGCCAACCTCAAGCCCGCCACCCTCTGCGGGGTGGAGAGCCGGGGCATGATCCTCGCCGCCGACGGCGAAGAGGGCGTCAAGGTGCTCTTCCTCGACGGCGTGGCGCCGGGCGCTGTGATCCGCTGACCGACATAAGGAAACGCTCCGTGTAGCGATACACGGAGCGTTTTTGCGTTTGGGCTCACAGCAGGGCGTTCAGCAGGAGCATCGCCAGCACCGGCACGGCGGCGCCGATCGCCAGCTCCCACCCGTTGTGCCGCTTGAGGGCGAGACTGCTGACCACCACGGGCAGCAGGAGCAGATAGCCCAGCAGAAACAGGGGATGGACGAACCATGACGCCGCCGCGATGGGACCGGACATCCCGCAGGCGTGCCCGCTGATATGCAGGCCCGTCAGCTTCTGCGTCAGGGCGATGGTCAGCCCGCTGAACAGATAGATCAGGCAGACGGTACGGTCGGGCCCCGTCAGCCCGCCCGCGAAGGCGCACGCGCAGGCGCCCGCGTACCCGGCCACCGAAAGGATGACGGCGGCGGTGCGCTCGTTTTTTCTCTTGTTTTTTCGCAGGACGGGGAGAGCGGCGCATAGGGGATAGCCCAGACAGGGCAGAGCGGCCAGACAGCCCATGACCGCCCACAGCGTCCACCCCGGGAAGGCGCCGAGCGTCAGCCGCATCGTCAGCAGCAGGGCGACTGCCATGACGGGCGGGATGGTGACCACGCGCACGAGCTTGGCGACCCGCAGGGCGGGGGTAACGCACCCCGGATTGTTGTTTTGTACGGCGGCTTCCATGGCGGCGCCTCCTTTCCTTTGCCTCCAGTATGCCCCGCCCCGCCCGTACCCTGCGCGCTTTCCGCTCTCGAGACGCGCCGGCCCGCTCTCCCGCTATGAAAAAGGGATTCTACCGTCGGTAGAATCCCTTGGAAAACACGCCGTTTCCGGCTTATTTGAGCACCGTACCGCGGAGGAAGTCGGTCAGCTCCTGCGCGTCCCGCGCGTTGGCCTCGGCGGTGGGGTGGCTGTTGCCGCTGGCGTTGTTGGGAACCTTGAACTGGTAATAGTAGAGGTTGGCGTCGGTCACAGCCAATTCCTCCACGGCGGCGCGGATGACGCCGCCGCTCCCGTTGACCAGCTGGCCGTAGCACCAAACGATCTTGGCGCTCGGGTGGTCGCCGCGCACCCTGGCGATCAGGGCCTTGATCTGCGCCGCCAGCTCCTCGTCGGTGAGCTTGCCCCGGTTGGTTCCGAGCGAAATGACGAAGACGTCGACTTCCTCCCCGGCGTTGTCAAACGTGGCCTGCGTGCTGCGCTTCCAGCTGATCTTGTCATAGTAGTTGTAGCAGCTCGTGGTGGTCATGCCGCTCTGCGCCAGCAGGTAGAAGTCGGCGTTCAGCGCCTCGCCGGTGAGAAAGGCGTAGGTTTTGGTGGCGTCCGAGTGCATGAAGGTGCGCTTCTCGCCCTTGACGGAGGTGATGCCCTCGCCGGCGGTAATGGAATCGCCCAGGAAGATCATCTTGAGGTCTCTGTCCGGCGCCTCATAGGGCAGCAGAGTCCCGTCGAGCTCGATCGCGTCGAGGGAGGCGACGCTGGTCTGCAGTTCGTTGCACCGGTAGAGTTCAAAGGAATGTCTGCCCCGCGGCAAATCCTCGGCGAGGCGGATCACGGGATCCTGCACCAGCCGGTTGACTCTGACGTCGCGGCTCTCTCCGTCCACCCGCACCAGAAAGTGCATATCGGCGTTGAGGGAGAGGTGCAGGGTGACGGCGCCCTCGCAGTCGGCGTTGAAGAAGAAGCCCTGCGCCGCGTGGTCGTACCCCACAGCGTTCTGCCCGAAGTCGTCGACGACGGTCATGGAGCGGCCGGTCAGCCGCCAGTACGCCTCGCTGCCGAGCACACGGAGCACGCGGTGGTCATAGGGGCCGAGCGCCGGCCCGGAGGAGATCTCTTCCGCTTCGGAGGACGACCCGGACGAGACCGAAGAGACGGCCAGCGACGAAAGAGAGCCCGTTTCGCCCTGCGTACAGCCGACGGCGGTCATGGCCAACGTCAAGCAAAGCAAAAAGGATAAAACACGGACAGAATACATCCCGGATCCCTCACTTCAAAACGGTGCCGCGGAGGAAGTCGGCCAGCTCCTGCGCGTCGCGCGCGTGGGAGGCGGCGGTCGGGTGATAGGCGCCGCCCGTGTTGTCGGCCTTCTTGTACTGGTAGTAGTACAGCTTGGCGTCGCCGGCCATCATCTCCTCCACGGCGCCGCGTATCACCGAGGCGCGGGCGGTGGAGAGCTGTCCGTAGGTCCAAACGATCTTGGCGTTGGGATGGTCGGCCCGCACCCGGGTGATAAGGGCGCGGATGTTGTCGCGGATCTGCTGCTCTGTGAAGATGTACTGATTGTTCTTCTTGTTGTTGTCGTTGGTGCCGAGAGAGATGACGTAGACGTCCACGTCGCTCTCCCCGGCGCTGTCGTAGCGCGTATCGTCCCTGCGCTTGCTGACGTAGTCGTAGGTGTAGTAGATGGAGTTGGGCGTGTCGTCCTTGGCGGTGTAGGAGCCGCTGCGGGAGGCGATGACGAAGTCGGCGTTCAGCATCTCGGCGCAGAGGAACCCGTAGGAGCGGGTGCAGTCGGAGAGGATGTTCTTGCCCTCGTTCACCTTGCTCTTGCCGTCCAGCTGGGAGCCCGAGGTGATGGAGTCGCCCAGCACGACCATTTTCAGCGCACGTTGGGGCGCCAGATAGGTCTGCGCCGCGCCCGTCAGGGTGACGCTGACCAGATCAACCAGGCCGCTGACGGCCTCGTTGCAGCGGTAGATCTCAAAGGTGTGAACGCCGCGCGTCAGCCCCTTGGCGATGGGCAGCGTGAGGGACTGCCAGGCGGCGGAGCCGTCCAGCGTGACCCTGGTCGCCGTGCCGTCCACCCGCACCGAGAAGCTCAGATCGCGCTTGTTCTCGGCGTCGGAGGTCATCATTTCGATCTGCGCGCTGACGTCCCCCTCGCAGTCGGCGTTGAAGAAGAAGCCCTGCCCCGCGTGGTCGTAGATCATGGCTTTCTTCCCGCTCACGGGCGCGGTCACGCTCATGGTGCGCCCGCCCACGCGGAACTTGTCGGTCGCGCTCGCTACGTCGTAGGTGACCTTTGCATAGACAGTCGGCCCGGCAGACGCCGTGACGGAGGATACGCCCTCCTCGCTCTGTGCCTGCGACGGATCGACCTCGGAGGAGTCGACCGGTGCGGACGACGCGCTTTCACTCCCGGCGGAGACAGCCCGGGACGACGTTTGGGAGGCGGCTTGCGAGGACGCGGCGCCCGTCTCGGTGCCGCACGCGGTCAGCGCCGCAACCAGCGCCACAGCAAGCAGGAGGGCCAAAAGGCGGAAAAGCTTCATGACAGGGCCTCCTTTTCTGTTACAAAATGGATCGCAGGAAGTCGGTCAGCTCCTGCGCGTCCCGCGCGTGCGCCTCGGCGGTGGGGTGCCAGAAGCCGCCCAGGGCGTTGCCTTGCTTGTACTGATAATAGTAAAGCATCGGATCGCTCTGCATGGCCTCCTCCACGGCGCCCCGCATCACGTCCGCTCGCTTGTCGGAGAGCTGGCCGTAGGTCCAGACGATCTTGGCATTCGGATGATCGGCGCGCACCCGGCGGATGAGGGCCTGCACGTTGTCGCGGATCTGCCCGTCGGAGAAGCCGCGCTTGGGCTCAGTGTCGTTGGCGCCCAGCGAGATGACGAAGACGTCCACCGCGTCCTTGGCGTTGTCGTAGAGGGTCTCGCCCCGCATCCGGCTGTAGTAGTCGTAGGTCCAGTAGATGCTGTCGGGTTTGTCGTCTTTGGCGGAGTAGGAGCCGCTGCGGGAGGCGATGGTGAAGTCGGCGTTCAGCGCCCGGCCCGTCAGGAAGGCATAGGAGCGAGTGGCGTCGGACTGCCAGTTTTTTCCCTGATCGACGCCGCAGATGGCGAAAAGCTGGGCGCCCGAGGTGACCGAGTCGCCGATGAAGGTCATCTTCAGATCCTTTTTGGTCGCCTGATAGGGCAGGAGTCTGCCCTCCAACTCCAGCGAGATCAGGGAGCAAAGCCCGCTGATTTGCTCGTTGCAGCGGTAAACCTCAAAGGAGTGCTCGCCCGCCGCAAGGCCCTGCGCGAGCGGCAGTCTCACGATCCGCTCGTCGGCGCCGCCGTTGGCGGTGACGTCGATCTCAACGCCGTCCGTCCAGACCTTGAAGTGCAGATAGGTTTTGTCCGGCACGTCCTGGGTGGACATGGCCATGACGAGGACCACGTCCCCTTCGCAGTCGGCGCGGAAGAAAAAGCCCTGACCGGCGTGATCGTAGCTGAAGGCGGCGTGACCGGCTTTGTCGGTCACCGGCATGGTGCGGCCGTTGATCCGCCAGCAGGCGGGACAGTCGGTCAAACGAAGGATAGCCATGATGATTCCCTCCCGGCGATCAGTTCAGCACGTTGCCCTTGATAAAGGCGGCCAGTTCCTCGCCGTCGAGCTTCTGTGCGGCGGCGGTGGGGTGGTAGGCGCCGCCCTGGCTGTTGGGCGTGGTGTATTGATAGTACCAGGTGTTGCCGTCGGCGGCGGCGAAGGCGTTGACGGCGCCCCGGATGACGTTCGCCTTGTCCAGCGTCATCTGGCCGTAGGTCCAGACGATCTTGGCCTTGGGATGGTCGGCGCGCACCCGCTGGAGCAGGGCGGTGACGTTGGTCTTGATCTGCTCGTCGGTGAAAATGTACTCGCCGTCTCTCTTTTTGGTGTCGTTGGTGCCCAGCGAAATGACGAAGACGTCCACCTTGTCCTTGGTATTGTCATAGAGGTCTTCGTTCCGGGAGCGGCTGACGTAGTCGTAAGTATAATAGATGCTGTCGGGTTCGGTGCCCTTGGCGGAGTAGGAGCCGCTGCGGGAGGAGACGGTGAAGTCGGCGTTGAGCAGGTTGGCGGCGATGAAGGCGTAGCTCTTGGTGGCGTCGGAGGAGTCGCCGATGAAGGAGCTCTCTTCATGATTGGCGGAGTAGACGCAGGCGCCGGAGGTGACGGAATCGCCGAGGAAAGCGATCGTCAGATCCTTCTTGGGCGCCTCATAGGGCAGCAGAGTGCCGTCCAGCTCAACGGCGTTAAGCACACATCGGGACTTGGAGTATTCGTTGCAGCGATAGACTTCCACGCTGTGCTTGCCCCGGGCCAGACCTTCGGCGATGGTCAGCTTGACGGGCAGCTCGACGGCGGTCGTGGTCTCATGGATCACGTCCTTCTCGACGCCGTCCACCCGCACCAGGAAGTGGGTGGAGTAGGTTTTGTCGGCGTTCTGCGTGGGGATCTTGATGCTCAAACGCAGGAAGAGGTCGCCCTCGCAGTCGGCCTGGAAGAAGAAACCCTGCGCGGCGTGATCGTAGATCATGCCCTGATTGCCGCTCTCGTCCATGATCTGGGCGGTGCGGCCGGTGACGCGCCACTTGCCGACGTTGTCGACCAGCGCCGCCTTGCGGTGGTCGTAGGGCCCGAGCTCCTCTTCGGAGGAAGCGGGCGTCACTTCGGCGGAGGCGACGGCGCTCTCGGCTTTGGACTCGCTGCCGGAGGCGGTTTGTTCGCCGCCGTTGCAGGCAGCGGCGCTCAGCGCCAGAACGGCGCAAAGCAGTACGGACAGGATACGGAATTTACGCATAGTGGATTCCCCCTAATATCATTGGCGGCCGGCCCCGGCCGCAGGTTGACTTGAGCACGGTATCGCGGAGCAAATCGTCCGCCGCTTCCGCCGGGCAGAGCAGAGGCGCGATGGCGCGAGCCACGGACGTATCGGTTTCCCCCGCGGGGAAGGCGTTACAGCACGTTGTTTCTGAGAAAGGCGATCAGTTCCTCGGCCTGCCTGGCCTGCGCCGCGGCGGAGGGATGCCAGGAGCCGCCATCGGTATTGGTCGTCTTGTACCTGAAGAAATAAAGGTTCGGATCGGCCTTCGCCAGTTCATCGACGGCGCCCTTGATGACGGAAGCGCGATCCGTATGGAGCTGGCCGTAGGTCCAGACGATCTTGGCGTTGGGATGGTCGGCACGCACCCGCTGGACCAGCGCCGTGACGTAGGCGGTGAGCGTTTCCTGGGTGATGTTGTACTTGCCGCTGGTCTGGTTGGTGTCGTTGGTGCCCAGGGAAATGACGTAGACGTCCACGTCGGTCTCGGCGGCGTTGTCATAGGTGACCTTGGGGTTGCGCATATAGCTGTAGTTGTTGTAGAAGTTGTAGCAGCTGGAGCTGTCGCCCGGGTAGGTGGAGCAGTTCATGCCGCCGATGGCGACCATGGAGAAGTCGGCGTTGAGCTTCTCGCCGGTGATAAAGGCGTAGGATTTGGTCGCGTCGTGCATATTGTTGTCCTTTTCGTCGGCGGAGCCCCTCTTGGCGTTGACCCCGAGGCCGACGGTGATGGAGTCGCCCAGGAAGACCATCTTGAGGTCGCGCTTGGGCGCCTGATAGGCCTCCATCCAGCCGCCCAGTTCGACCGCGATGAGGGAGGCGACGCCGCAGTATCCCTCGTTGCACCGGTAGACCTCAAAGGTGTGCCGGCCCTTGCTCAACCCCGTGGCAAGCGGGAGAGTGCGCACGGCCTCGCTGGTGCTGCCGTCGACGGTGACGTCGGTGCCTTCGCCGTCCACTCGGACGAGGAAGTGCTGATAGTTCTTGCCGTCGTTGTTGGAGGAGGTCCTCATCGAGATCTGGAGGGAGACGTCCCCCTCGCAGTCGGCGGTGAAGTGAAAGCCCATCCCGCCCATATCGAAGCACATGGACTTGCGCCCGTCAGCGGCGTTGACCTCGTAGGTGCGGCCGGTGATCCGCCAGAGGGAGGGATCGCTCGTCAGCAGAACGGTGCGGCGGGAATAATCCTTCGGGATCTCCGCGACGGAGGAAGCCGCCTGCGACGCCTCGCTGACAACGTCACTGACAATGTCACTGACGGCGCCGGCAGATTCGCCGGTTTCGGAAACGGCGTCCGAAGCCGCGCTGCTCGCGGAGGCGCGGCTTCCCCCCTGAGAGGAGGCGGTGCCCGTCGTGTCGGCGCAGGCGGCGGCGCCCAGGGCCAGCGCGAGGCAGAGCAGGAGCGTGAGCAGGGAACGGATCTTCATACATGATCACCCTTTCGTTTGAATAGAGAGGACGGTGAGACCTGAGAACACAGGATGCCGATAAAGAGGATCGCGCACCCCGCCCAGCCGATCGCGGAGATGGGACGGTAGGCGGGATCGGGCGCGATCCACTGATAGTAGATCACCTCGCCCAACGCGCCGAAGACGGCCTCGGTGGAGAGCAGGATGGCGGCGGCGGTCGGATTGGCGCCCTGCTGGCCCACCACCTGGCAGGTGTAGGCCACGCCCACCGAAAGCAGTCCGCCGTAGAGGATGGGATATTTGGCGGCGACGATCTGCTCCCAAAAGCCGACCGCGCCCACCGGCTCCAGGACGGCGCTGCCCAGCAAACTCAAAAGCCCGCAAAGCGCGAATTGGATCACGCAGAAGGTCAGGGACCCCAGCGCCCCGGTCAGGCGGCTGACCAGCAGGATGTGGGCGGCCCAGAAGAAGGTCGCGGCCACCACCAGCCCCAGTCCGAGGTAGGCGTCGGCGCCCCGAACGCCCTCGCTGCCCGGCAGGCAGAGAAGCCCCAGCCCGGTCACGGCCAGCCCGGCGCCCAGCCAGACGTTCCAGTCGGTCTTCTTTTTCCAGATCAGGAAGGCAAATACGGGCACCAGCACGGTGTAAAACCCGGTGACGAAGGCGGCCTTGCCCGCGCTGTGCATGAGGGTGATGCCCTCCTGCTGCAGGTTGGTGGCCAGGCAGAGGATGATCCCGCATACACCGGCGGTGATGAGATCGTGCCGGACGGTCTTGTCCCGCTTGTTTCGCTCAAAAACCAGCGCCACGGGGATGAGAGTGACCGAGCCGAGCAGGTATCTGACGGCGTTGTAGCCGAGGGTGCCGATGCGCCCGGCCGACTCCAGCTGGGCGACGAAAGCAAATCCCCAGATCATGGCGGCCAGGAGCAGGATCAGATTGGACCGTACTCTCGTGTTCACATTTGCGCCTCATTTCCACACAAAAACACATAATATCATACCATGCGTTCCTTAAAAAAGCAACCAGGAAATGCATTGACATCCCCGCTCTGTTGGTGTAAGATAAATAGGAAAAGTAAGAAAAACGGAGGAGATCGCATGAAAGACGTACAGCCCGACCGCTTCATCGTCAGTGTGCGCGTCGGGCCCAAAGGGCAGATCACCGTACCCGTGGAGGCGCGGCGGATGTTCGGCATCAAGGAGGGCGACACTCTGATGGT
>CAMHOI010000015.1 GCA_946186725.1 uncultured Clostridia bacterium | reverse complement strand
GCCTTTCTGAGCGTTATTCTTTGCCTTTGCGATGCTACGGTATTGTTTTGGAATTGCTTCCTTATCCACCCGTGGCATTTCACCGGCGTCGGTTTTTTGCTCCCTGCTCTTCGCGCAGGGTCAGGCAGGCAGCTTTTTCTCTTTCAGCAAAGCATGCGTCGCCGCGATCAGCCCGGCGCCCATCAGGGCGGCCGAAAGGACGGGCGGCATCAGCTCACTCGCGCCGAAGAGGTAGTAATAATATCCGCAGTAGGAGGCACCGACGGTCAGCACCGGCACCCACCACCGCCCGGGGTGGCGGAAGGCGTAGACAGCGCCCAGCGCATCCGCGAGGAAAAAGTAGCGGTCGTGCATCCTCGGCAGCAGAAAGGGCAGCAGCAGGGCGAAGACGTAGGCCACGTCGATCCATCTGTCCTCCAGCCGTTCCCGCCGCTGCCACAGCAGGGCGAGCAGGCCCGCCGTCGCCGCGCCCGTCAGCAGCAGCGCCGCCGCCTGGAAGAGGGCGAACTCGCTCTGGTCGCCGAAGAGGCGGTAGAGGGTGGGCGCGTTGAGGACGAGGTCGGGGTAGGAGGCGGTCTGATTGACATAGATGGAGAGGGTGTCGAGGATGGGGCGCCCGGCGATCACGGCGGGCAGCAGGAGCCCGGTGAAGGCGACGGGGAAGACCCAGACGTGCCGCCATTTGATCTTCCCGGTCATCAGCAGAAGAAGGAAGGCGGGCAGGAAGAAGACCGTTTGCAGCTTGAAGGAGAAGGCCAGCGCCAGCAACAGCCAGGCGCGCCGGCTCTTGTTCTCCAGCGCCATGAGCAGGCAGCCCAGGATCAGCGCGGCATAGACGCTGTCGCACTGGCCCCAATAGGCGCCGTTGAGCAGAACGGTGGGCACCGCGAGCGTGACCGCGAAGGCGGCGATCGGCGCGGCGGGGCTTTTGGCCCACCGGGCGGTCAGGCGGGCGGCGAACCACGCCAGCAGCAGGTCGAACAGAACGCTGAACGCCTTGATCCAGTAGAGGTCGTGCCGCGTGGCCTTGGCGATGGCGAGCAGGAGATAGAGGTAGGGGACGTTGTAATCTCCGACGGTCAGCGCCAGCCCGGACAGTCCCTCCGTCTGCCGCAGCTGAGCGATCCAGTCGGAGAGGTAGATGTTGTAGTCCCGCGCGGCGTGGGGAAAGAGGGCCAGCCGCGCCAGGATCAGCCCGCCGATGACGGCGGCGCCCAGCAGCAGGGTCAGCCAGTCCTTCTTCCCCTCCCTGTCGTCAGCGAAGAAGAACCACGCCAGCACACCGCCGAAGGCGGCCGTCATCAGGCCGAGCAGGACGAAGGGCTCCCCCTCCCATCCGACGCTCAGACAAAGCAGCAGCCCGCCCGCCGCGAACAGCAGCAGACAGGCAGCCAGGAGTGCCCAGCGGGTAAAACGTTGAAACCGGGACATGGCGATTCTCCTTTGCGGAAGGATCAGAGCAGGCCCTTGGTGCGGCGCACGGGCTCGCAGGTGACGTTGACGCCCAGCTTGCCGAGCACCTCCTGATCGGCGTCGACGAGCATGACGGAGGAGTGCAGCTCGCAGCCGCGCAGGCGGGAGATCTGCTCAAGCGCCTTGGAGGCCTGAGGATTGACCACCGCGCTGCTGGACAGGGCGATGAGCATTTCGTTGGAATTGAGGTGGGAGGTCAGGGAACGGAAGGTCTCCCGTTTGAGCTTGACGATGGGCTCGATGAAGGACTGGGCGAGCAGAGGCACGTCGTCGTCGATGCCGGCCATGACCTTCATGGCGTTGAGCAGGGCCGCCGAGACCGAGCCGAGCAGGGCGCTCGACTTGCCGGTGACGATCTGCCCGTCGTCCAGCTCGATGGCGACGGCATGGACGCCGGAGGACGCCGCCTTGGCGAGGGCGGGGCCGACGACGCGGCGATCCTCCACGGAGACGCCCGCCTGCTGCATGATGGACTGTGCCTTGCCAACGGCGCTTTCGGCGACCCGGCCCATGACCCGGTCGCACTGGACCTTATAGTAGCGGCGGATGATCTCGGCGCGGGCCGCCTCGCACACGACGTCGTCGTCGATGATGCAGTTGCCCGCCATGTTGACCCCCATGTCGGTGGGCGACTGGTAGGGGCTTTCTCCCAGGATCTCCTCGAGCATGGCCTTCAGCAGGGGGAAGGCCTCAACGTCGCGGTTGTAGTTGACGGTCATCTTGCCGTAGGCCTCCAGGTGGAAGGGGTCGATCATATTCAGGTCGTTCAGATCGGCGGTCGCGGCCTCATAGGCGAGGTTGACGGGGTGCTTGAGGGGGAGGTTCCAGATGGGGAAGGTCTCGAACTTGGCGTAGCCGGCGCGCACGCCCCGCTTATGCTCGTGGTAGAGCTGGGAGAGGCAGGTGGCCAGCTTGCCGCTGCCGGGGCCGGGGGCGGTGACGATGACCAGCGGGCGGGAGGTCTCGATGTATTCGTTGCGGCCGTACCCCTCCTCGCTGACGATGAGGGGGATGTTGTTGGGGTAGCCCACGATGGGGTAGTGGAGGTAGACCTTGACGCCGAGATTGGTCAGCTTTTTCTTGAAGCTGTCGGCGGCGTACTGCCCCGCGTACTGGGTCATGACCACGCTGCTCACGAGCAGGCCCATGCCCCGGAAGGCGTCGATGAGGCGGAGCACGTCGATGTCGTAGGTGATGCCCAGGTCGCCGCGCATCTTGTTCTTCTCAATGTCGCAGGCGTTGATGGCGATGACCACCTCGGCGCGGTCCTTCAGGTGGAGGAGCATGCGGATCTTGCTGTCGGGATGGAAGCCGGGCAGGACCCGGGAAGCGTGGTAATCGTCAAAGAGCTTGCCGCCCAGCTCCAGGTAGAGCTTGCCGTCAAACGCTTCGATGCGCTCCTCGATGTGCTGAGACTGCATGTTGAGGTACTTTTCGTTGTCAAAGCCGATCTTTTTCATGCCCGATTACCACCCGTATCTTTTGAATATCTCTTATTCTACCTCGGCGTGTGCCGAGTTTCAACCGAATTTATGCCGCTTGTGAGGAATCTTTCTCGGTCCCGGCGCCGATACCGGCGGCCGTCGCCACGGCCAGCAGGACGAGGACCTGGGGCCAGACGGCCGTCACGTCGAAGAGTCCGTGCACCAGCGCGGCGGTCAGCGCGGTCAAGGCCAGCACCGCGAGAGCGTTGCCCCGCTGATACCGCGCCGAGGCGGTCCTGAGGATACGAAGCAGATACCAGACCGCCAGCCCCACGCCGACGGCGCCGAAGCTGAGCAGGCCGTCCAGCAGGAGACTGTGGGCGCAGGTGGTCACCCGCACCTCAAAGCCGAGGTCCTGCCCGACGTAATCGGGGCTGAACATCCAGTATGAGGTCAACCCCCGCCCGAACAGCGGCGCGTGGGGGATCATCCGCAGAGCCAGCCGCCAGATGGCCATCCGCATGGCAAAGGAGTGCCCGGCGCCCGACGCGTGGGGCAGCACGGCGGGCAGGAGGAGGACCAGAGCGACCAGCGCGGCGGTCACGCCGATCAGCGCCCACAGGAGCTTCCAACGCTTTTGCAGCGCCAGCATCAGCGCCAGTGCGAAGAAGAGCCCCGCCATCGCCATCAGAGAAGCACTCAGAAAGAGCCCGACCAGAGAACTGCCCACGCAGAGCAGGGTCAGCGGCAGGGAGAGCTCCTTCTGCCCGCAGAGCCAGAGCCCGAAGAGGATGAGCAGTACGCAGACGGCGGCGTATTCGTTGGGATTTCCGAAGAAGGAGAAGGCGCGCAGCTCATCGTTGGAGGGCAGCGCGGGCCACTCGGTCGCGGGCCAGTGCAGGAAGACGAAGCCGATCTTCTGCACCACGGCGACCAGCGCGGCGGGGACGCCGCCGAAGCAAGCGATCTTCAGGCAGCGCACGGCGCGCTCCCGCGTGATGATCCCCTTCAGCCACAGAAAGAGAGACAGAAAGAGCAACACCCCGGCCCCGGCGGCCAGCCCCAGCCAATTCTTCCAGAACAGCGGGGGCAGGATCGCCAGCAGCAGCCAGGGGGAAACGCGGAGCAGCGCCTTCTTGTCCGACACAACGGCGGCGCGGGCGGCGGGAGAGAGCCAGACGAGCAGAGCGATTCCCCCGGCGACGGCGAAGGCCGCGGGCCAGGGGAAGAAAACGCTCACGATCAGCCCCGTCAGGAGCCGGTCGTTGAGCCGGTCGGCGTTGTTCACGCGCGCACCTCCTTACAGCCCGAAGAGCGAGGGCATGGCATAGAGCAGGACGGCCATGATGATGCCTGCCGCAGCCACGCCGGCGGCGATGGTGGGCAGACTGCGCTTGAGGCGGATGTCAAAGAAATTGGCGACGAGGGCGCCCGTCCAGGCGCCGGTGCCCGGCAGGGGAATGGCCACCAGCAGGAAGAGTCCCACCCAGGCCGAGCGTTCAATGGCCTTTTTGTGCTTGGCGGCCTTGCGGTCGAACCAGTCGACCAGCTTTTTCAGACGCGGACGCCGCCGCATCCAGCCGAAGATTTTTTTGAGGAACAGGAGCAGGAAGGGAATGGGGAGCATATTGCCCAGATAGGCGATCAGCCAGGCCAGCAGGAGATTCATGTCGTACAGGCGCGCGGCGATCATGCCGCCCCGGATCTCGGATACGGGCAGCAGAGAAAGCAGAAAGACGACGCCTTCGTGTGAAAAGATCTTCTCCAGAAACTGCTGGATGGCTTGGGTCACGGCAAACTACTCCTGTTCGTTGCCCGAGACGGCCTCGGACGAGGATTCGGTTTCATCGGAGCCGGTCGGCTCCTCCTGTTCGTTGGGCAGGGATTCTTCAAAGTCGGCGTCGGCGGCGCGGCGGGCGAAGACGACGAGCGTCTTGCCGGAGTCGCTGCGGCAGGGAGCCAGCAGGGTGAGGAAGTTGGTGGCCAACCCGACGTTGTCCAGGTCGGCCTCGGTCACGTCCACGCGCACCAAAGAGGCGCGCAGGGCCGCTTTGGCGCGGGCCTGCCGCTGCTCGGCGGTGAGAGCGGCGAAGGTGTCGTCGTACGCATCCAACGCCGCGTCGTCCAGCGCCATGATCGAAAGGATCTCCCAGCCGTCCTCGCCGTAGAGGATGGAATCGGTCTTGATCGCGGCGTCGCCGATCCCCTTGTCGATCAAGTCGTTGAGGGGATCGAAGAGACGGCCGCCCCGAATGACCAGGTTGGGGTTGGGATCGCTCTCGGAGTAGGGCGCCAGAATGTAGGGGGTGCCGTAAAAGGAGAGCGTGCCGTCAAAGCGGCGCCAACGGTAGTAGCTCTCGTCCTTTCCCGCCGCGGAAACGAAGGGCAGGGCCAGGTCGAGCGACTTGACCGAGACGGTGCCGACGACGTCGGGGTTGATCTGATAGAGGGCGCCGAAGCGGGTCAGATAACGGGAAACGAAGGCCTCGTCCGGCTCGCCCTCTCCGACGCTGCCGTAGACCTCGGTCATGAGATGGCCGTAATAGCCGTCGCTGCCGCCGTCACGCAGGAGCAGATACCAGCCGGCCCCGGCGATCAGCGCCAGCACCAGCGCCACGCAGAGAATGGGGATCCAGACCTTGCGGCGCTTCTTCTTTGGCTTTTCCTGCTCCCGGCCGAAGTGGACCTCGGCGTTTTCCATGCCTGCAAAAACATCGTATGCGGGCCGGTTCGGCGTCATGCTCTCGTCAGGCACAACGGGTGCGGCGGGCTCCTGTGAAACGGCGGGCGGCAGATCGGGCGCCGGCACGGTTTCCTCGTCGGCGGGCGCGGCCTCTTCCGCGGGTGCGTCCTCTCCGGCGCGCGCCTGAAGGTAGGGCGCAAGATAGGCGTCAAACAGGGGCGCGGCGGCGTTCCGATCCAGGGCGAGGATGGCCTGCGGTCCGCTCTCCAGGATGAAGCCGCAGATCTCCCTCTCCAACAGCAGAGGGAGAGCCCCCTTGGGCAGCTGGACGTCGGGGCCGTTCTCCATGCCCAGCGCCGACCAGTCGACAGCGGTCAGAGGCAGGCCCAACCCGCGGGACAGCGCCTCCGACAGGGCGGGAAAGCCGCCCGCCGCCAACACGACGGGACTGTGGCTCAGCGCCTCGCTCAGCGCGAGCAGGAAGGCCTTGCGCGTCTCGCCCGAGCGGGTCTCTGTCTCGCCCAGGGCCGACAGTCGCTCCTCAAGCGCTTCGTCGCGCTCGGCGGCGAAATAGATCAGTTGAAAAGTCATGATGGTTCTCCCTTTTCGGTTCAGTCGTCGGCTGCTTCGCCGCCGTTATCGGGCGGCGTCGCGTCGGAGGAAGTCTCTTCGGAGGAGGTCTCTTCGGATGACGCGACAGAGGACGTCTCTTCGGACGACGCGACAGAGGACGTCTCGGAGGAGGCGTTTGAGGAGGAAGGCGTCTGAGAGACCGCTTCCCCGGAGGAGGATCCTTCGCCGGACGAACTCCCGCCGGAGGAGGCGTTCTGGGAGGCCACGCTCTCGGAGGAGGTCGCCCGGGAGCCGGTCTCGTCCGATGCCGTCCCGGAGGAGGTCTCTTCGGACGGGGTCTCGGTGTTCTGCTGCTCCAGATACTTCTCATAATCGGGTTGGGCCAGCCAGGTGGTCAGCCCGTCCTCATAGACCGGCTTGGCGCCGCCCTTCTGGGCGTACCAGGCGGCCGGGTAGATGACCCGGTCGTTGTGGGAGACCTCTGTGACGTTGACGCGGGCCGCCTCGTTGCCGCGCACCTTGCGGGCGACCACCACGCAGCGCAGCTCGACGTCCTTCAGCTCATAGGAGCAGGTGGATAGGGTCAGGATCTCATCCCCGGGCTTTACGTCCACGGGGGTGACGTAGAGGGAGCGGCGGCGGATCTGCTCGATCCAGGTGGCAAAGGCGTTATCATCTTCAAACCCGGGCACGGTATAGTCGAAGAAGTAGCCGCCGTCGTCCTTGGCCTCGGCGTTGGTCAGCATGCAGGCGAAGATCTTGTACTCCCCGCCGCCGCCGTAGACGGTGTCGAAGGTGACGATGGGGTTTTCCTTGTAGAAGTCCATGGACTTATACTTGTGCAGATCGGCGAACATGGACCCGTCCCGCATGTGGTGGCCGTAGAGGGTGACGTTGGGAGAGTTGCCGCTCGCGGCGATGGTGTCGCGGTAGTCGGCGAAAACGGCACCGTAGACGTTCTCGGCGCCCGTGGCGTCGTGATGGAGGTAGAAGTCGTTGTCCACGGTCTGGTAGACGGGGTTGTTGATGTCGGTGTTGGGAATGACGATCCAGCCGCGGCAATCCTTGTTCTGCGCGAGCAGGGCGTTGAAGCGGTTGAGGGTGCCGGTTTGGGTGTCGACGGTGGTGTCGGTGCGGTCGTACATATCGCGCGCCTCGGTCAGCACGGCGTCGTTATGGAGCTTAGCGGCGAAGTAACCGTAGATGTAGGTGCCGGAAACGACGATGCCCACCACAGCGAGGAGGAAAACGACCTTGCGCACGACGTCGGTCAGGCCGTCTCCCTTCCAGGGGAGGAAAAAGCGAAGGGTGGAACGCAGGAAGCCGCCCTTCTTCCCGGATTCAACAGCAGGATCGGGCGCTTCTTCGGGCGCCGGCTCCGCGGCGGCCTCGGCGCCGGCACGGGCGGCCAGGGCGTCGGCGTCCCACTCGATGACGGGATCGGCGACGGGCGGAGGCGGCAGAGTCTCCCCCTTTGGGGGCTCTACGGGTGAGAAGAGGGCGTCGGCTTCCGCGTCAGTCAAGGCGGGCGCGGCCGCATTCTCCTCCTCGTCACCCTCGTAGAATTCGGGCTGAATGGGCGTGATGACGGGAGCGGCCTCGGGAGCGGCCTCGGGCTCCTCCTCGGTCACGGAGAAGCCGCGACCCGGATGCAGGAAGGCGGGCACGGCCCTGCTCAGGAGAGCGGACAGCGCGTTGGGCTCGTCGGGCAGCAGCAGGATGGTCTGACTGCCGGCGGTCAGCGCGGCGCCCGCAAAGGGCGTGCCTTCGTCCGTCAGCACCGTGGCCTCACTGGGCACCAGCGCGGCGGCGCCGAAGTCAACGCGGTCGGGATAGGCGGCCTTCAACCGGGCCAACACCCCCGCGTCGCGGTGAGTGGCGCCGCCCACCGCCGAGCAGACGGTGGCCACGGCGTTGTTCTCGGGTTCAAAGCCGATCCCGCCGCACACCACGATCAGATCGCTGCGCTCCACGGCCACGCGCAGGGCGCGCTTGAGGTCGCGGGATTCGGCGGTCAGCACGGTGCGATCTACGATGTCGGCGCCGCAGGCGGTCAGCGCCTCGGTCAGCGCGGCGTCCGACGCCGCGGCGGTGCCGGCAGAAGGGATAAGAAGCAGTTCAGCGTTCATAGTCAGACCTCCTGATCGTTGTCGCCGATCCGAAGGGTGCGCACGCCGTCCAGCGCGGCGGCGATCAGCCCTTCCTCGTCCAGGTCGCGCTGAGCGGCAAGGACGGCCTCCTCGGTGGGACGGGTGCGGGGATGGCGGGGAGTGAAGACGGTACAGCAATCCTCATAGGGAAGGATGGACGTTTCAAAGGTGTCAATGCGGCGGGCGATGCGGACGATCTCCTCCTTGTCCATGCCGATGAGGGGGCGCAGGACGAGGAGATCGCTGGCGCGGTCGGTCACCTGCAGGGCGGCGAGGGTCTGGCTGGCGACCTGCCCCACGCTCTCTCCGGTGATCAGGGCGCCGCAGCCCTTCTCGGCGGCGAGGCGGGAGGCGATCTTCATCATGAAGCGGCGCATGACCAAAGTAAAGTATTCCTCGGGCACGCGGTCGCGGATCTCCTCCTGAATGGCGGTGAAGGGGACGATGGCGAGGGTGACGGGCCCCGTCCAGAGGGAGACCCGGGCGAGCAGGTCGATCACCTTCCGCTCGGCGAGGGGGCCGGTGTAGGGCGGGCTGGCAAAATGGACGGCGTACAGCTCGATCCCGCGCTTGGCCATCATCCAGGCGGCCACGGGGCTGTCGATCCCGCCCGAGAGCAGGACGGCGGCCCGCCCGCCCGTACCGGTGGGCATCCCGCCCGCACCGGGGAGCTGCCCCGCCCGCAGGTAGATGCCGCCCTCGCGCACCTCGGCGACGACGGTGACGTCGGGGTCGTGGACGTCGACCTTCAGCCGGGGACAGGCCGAGAGGATGGCGCCGCCCAGCTCGCGGCTGATCTCGGGGGAGGTCAGGGGAAAGGCCTTGTCCGCCCGCTTGCTCTCCACCTTGAAGGTGCGCGCCCCCGCCAGCAGGGGCCGGAGCCATTCGACGCCCCGGGTGCAGAGGTCATCCATGGATTTTTCACACACGGCGGCGCGGGAGTAGCCCGCGATGCCGAAGACGCGGCCCACGCGCGAGAGCGCCTCATCAAAGTCATAGTCTTCCGAAAGGGGCTCCACGGTGATGGTGGACTGGGCTTTGCGCATCGTCGCGGGGCCGAGGTCGGCCAGCCGCTTCTTGAGGAGGCGGACGAGCGCGTCCTCGAACTGGGAGCGGTTCTGTCCCTTGAGGGCGATCTCGCCGTTTTTGATGAGCAGGATCTCTTTCATGCGGTTACTTCTTTCGTTTGAGTGTGGCCGCGCCCTCGGCGACGGCGGCGACCAGCGCGTCGACGTCCTCGGGCGTGGAGAAGCGGGAGAAGGAGACGCGCAGCGCACTGTCGATCCGCTCCCGGGGCAGCCCCTGGGCGGCGAGGACGTGACTGGCGTGCCCTTTGGCGCAGGCGGAACCGCTGGAGACGTAAACGTCGCGGCTCTCGAGGAAGTGGAGCAGGGTCTCGGAGCGGAGCCCCTCCACCGAGAAGTTGAACAGATAGGGCAGCGCGTCGTCGGGGGAGTTGAAGACCACACCGGGGATCGCCCTCAGCCGCGCTGCCGCGTCATCCCGCAGGGCCTGCGCCCGGGCGAGCGCCGCCCTGCGCTCGGGCAGGGCCCGCACGGCGGCGGCGAAGGCCGCGATCAGCAGGGTGGACTCTGTGCCGGAGCGGAGGCCGCCCTCCTGCCCGCCTCCGTAGATGAGGGGGAGGATGCGGACGCTTTTGGAAACGTAGAGAGCGCCCACGCCCTTGGGCGCGTGGATCTTGTGCCCGCTGACGGAGATCAGATCGGCGCCCGCCGTCTCCGGCCGCAGAGAAAGCTTGCCGAAGGCCTGCACCCCATCGACGTGGACGAGGGCGGGACTGCCGATCTCCCGGAGCGCGGGCTTAACCGCGGCGGTGGGAAGGATCGCGCCCGTTTCGTTGTTGACCGCCATCAGGGAGACCAGAACGGTGTCCGGCCGCAGGGCGGCGATCACGGCGTCAGCGGAGACGTGCCCCTGCTCGTCGGGGGCGACGCGGGTGATGGAGAAGCCCTCCTTTTCGAGCGCCTCCAGCGTCCGCAGGACGGAAGGATGCTCCACGGCGGAGGTCACGATGTGGCGGCCGCGGCGGGCCATGGCGCGGGCGGCGCCGAAGAGGGCGGTGTTGTTGGCCTCGCTCCCGCCCGAGGTGAAGATCAGCTCCCGCGGCGAGCAGCCGAGGGCGCCCGCCACCACGGCGCGGGCGTCGTTGAGAGCGGCGAGCGCCTGCGCGCCCATTCCGTGCAGGGAAGAGGGGTTGCCGAAGGCGCCCGTCGCGCGGGACAGAGCGGCCTTGGCCTCCTCGCACAGAGGAGTGGTGGCGCTGTTGTCCAGATAATGCACGGCCGTGCTCCTCCTTTTGTCCATAAATATACATAATAGATTATACACCATCCCAAACGAAAGCACAACCTCAAAATCGCGCCCGCCCGGAGAATTTTCACAGGAAAAAGGAGGGCCAGGCACCCGCGTGGCGCCGGGGAATAGTATGGAAGGAAATACGGCCGCCCTCCCCGGGCGACGGAAAGCGGTGACTTATGAAACAAACGGGTCTTCCCACCTTTTTCGCCGGGGTCATGACCCCGGACGGCTACCTCTCCCATCTGGGCGAGCTGTACGACCCTCAAGCGGGCTGGGTCGCCTATCTCATCAAGGGCGGCGCCGGCATGGGCAAGTCCACGCTTATGAAGCGGGTGCTGGCGGCGGCCGCCGCCGCGGGCGAGGAGGCCTGGCGCGTCCCCTGCCCGAGCGACCCCGACTCTCTGGACGGCGTGGTGCTTCCCGGGCGGCGGGTCTGTCTGCTGGATGCGACGGCCCCCCACGTCGTCGACCCCCGCTGTCCCGTCGCCTGCGAAGTGCTGGTGGACGCGGGAGCGGCCTGCGATCCCGTCCTCGCGCGGCAAAACCGGGAGGCCATCCTCGCGGTCGACCGGCGGCTGAAGGGGGAGTACCGGCGGGCTGAGCGGTATCTTGCCGCCCTGACCGCCCTGCGGCGAGACAGCTTCCGCGTGGCCATGGACGCCTGCGACCGGGAGCGCGCTCTGCGCTTCGCGGCGGGGCTGGCCGACCGGCTCCTCCCGCGCAAGGGCGGTCGGGGGAAGGAAACGGTGGGCTTCCTGAGCGCCCTTACGCCCAAGGGGCACCTGCTCTGGGCCGACACCCTGCGCGCCTGGTGCGACCGCGTCTGGGCGGTGGAGGACGAACAGGGCGCCGTCAGCCGCACGGTCATGGCCACCCTTCGCCTGGCCGCGCTGGAAGCCGGCTACGACGTTTTCGTCGGGATGTGCCCCCTCGATCCGCGGGAGAAGATCGAGCACGTCCTCATCCCCGAGCTGCGGCTGGGCTTCGTTACCCGCAGCCGCGCCCTCGATCTCCCTTCCACCGAGCGGGTGATCCACGCCCGCCGCTTCCAGGACGTCGCCGCCCTCCACGCCAAGCGGCAGCGGCTGGCTTTCAACCGTCGCGCCGCGGGAGAGCTGATGGAGGGGGCCTGCCAGACGCTCGCCCGCGCCAAGAGCATCCACGACGAGCTGGAGGCGCTCTACGCCCCCGCCATGGACTACGCCGTCCTCGACGCCGCCGCCGACCGGATCCTGGCCGAGCTTGATCTTTCCGCCCGCATCGTGTAGAATAAGAAAAACGGAAAGGAGGCGCGACATGGCCGACCAAGAGAAAGAGCTGCTTTGCGCCTATTGCCACGCGCGCCTGTTTGAAGAGGACGACGTGGTCTGGTGCCCCGAGTGCGGCGCGCCCCATCACCGCGCCTGCTGGGAGTCCCTCGGGCACTGCGCCCGGCAGGACAGGCACGGCCTGCCTGAGCCCGAGGAGCCCGAGATCGTTGATGAGCC
>CAMHOI010000014.1 GCA_946186725.1 uncultured Clostridia bacterium | reverse complement strand
CCCAAAACCGATAGAGGCGGTCTTCCACTTGCGCGGGATCGTAGACCTTCTCCAGCTGCTTCTTCATATTCCAAAATACTCCTCTCAAAAGGGTATATTATTCCCAGCATGATCAGTATACATTTTATAATGACCACCGCGTTTTGTCAATCCTTTTCGCGGCCGTCATCGGTGTCCCATAGATGGGATAGGTCGACGTCTATACTAAAATCAGAAACAAACAAGGAGGCATGACAAATGACCGCTGTCGTTCTTCGTTCCGCGTTGGAGATCCTCATTGCGGCCGCGCTTGTGGTCGGGTTCTGCTTTGAGGACAAGGTAGCCCGCTGGGAGCGGCGCCTGTGGCACCGCATCCGCCGCCTTTTCGGCCGGGACAACGTCATCGAGATCAACAGAAAAAAATCGCCCGGGAACGGATCCCGGGCGATCTGAACAAAGGATCAACGGACTATCGCCGTCCGGCTTCCATCAGATTCTCCACCGACAGAAGGCGGAGAGGGCTCCCCTCCTCGTCGACGTGCCCGTTCACCACGTCGTCAAAGGAAAGGTAGGTCGGCTCGTCGGCCGGGTCCTCGGGCAGGATCTCATAGGGCTGCGCAAAGACGGACATGCTCACGGCAACGGCGAAATAGAGCGGCCGATAGGTCGCCGCCGCGCTCGCCAGCCACGCGTCAAGCGCGGGCAAGCTCCGGGCGTTGACAGTGACAATAACGGGGGTGTTCTTACTTTTCCAGACCGAACCGTCCCCGCTTCCGTCCGTCACGAGGATCCCGTCAGCAAGAGAAAACGCGCCGTAATCCTCCCCGTAAATCGTATCCTCACGCAGGGCGTCGGTCAGCGACACGGCTGTTCCGCAGGCGGAAAGCATCGCATTGTTGACGTCGTGCCACTTTCGATAAACGTCGTAGGAGACGATCTTCTCATTGATATCGCACCACCCGCGGGCAATCAGGCGACTGTTGCCCGCGCAGGCGGCGTTGTACCACGCCGTGACCATGGGGGCAAGCTCGCACAGCGCGACCGGAAAAGCGTAGGCCACCGGGATACTGCCGTTCTGCTCGCTCCAGACGCGATAATCAACGGTCAGGGCGTCCCCCACGGAGTCCGAGGTCAGCAGGAAGCTCACACAGACCGATCCGTCAGGCGCGGGCGCGTTGACGGTGGGCTGCCTGGGCGTATACCGGCGGGTGGAGGAGACGGAGGAGAAGAAGGTGGCGTTGGCGAAGCCATTGACGTTGAGAAGGCCGAACCCGGCCATGCTCAAGCGGTCGCGCAGGGCGGGCGCATCCGAGTCGGCAAAGACGACGGCCGGTTTCGGGTTCCCTTCCCGCTCGGTCAGCGTCGCAAGGAAGGAGGCCTCCCACGCCTCGCCGGTAAAGCAGAACATGGGGGCGTGGACGGCGTAGGCATAGTCGGCAAAGGAGCGGGCGGTGCCCGAGAGGTAGTAATACTCTGCCGGTTCGGTCATGCGGGCCGCCACGTCGGCGTAGGCCGCCTGTCTGTCGGCGTATGCGCCGCGCAGATCCGTCACGCGGCCGTAGGCGGCCAGTCCGTAACGGCGGGCGACCTCCTCGGTGGCGATAACCGCGTCGGTCAAAAAAGCAAGGTCGAAGGCGGTCTCATACTCAAAAGTGTCAGCCGAGTAAAGGATCAGACCGCCGATCCTGTCAGCGAACTGACCGATCAACTGCTCGACGGTGGTCTGGCGGAAATAAACGCCCATTTCGCTGCCGGCATAGGTGCGCCAGAAATAGTCGGACTCATCCCCGATCAAATAGAAAGAGGCGGCGTCGCACCGGGCCAAAAGCCCTTGCAGTGTGCGGAGCATATCGACCGTGTCCCGGTCGAGGGAAGCCGCGTCCACGGTATAGACGCAGGACGCCTGCCTGGGCGCATAAAAGGCAGTCAGCCGACTCATGGCGGAGGGGCGGACGGTCGGCGTCGGCGGCTCGTCTTGCGAGGACGTCTCACCGGAAAGAGCGGAGGACGCGCTTTCTGTCAATTCCGACGCGTCGGAGGAGATCTGAGAAGCGTCCCCAACCGGCGAAGCGTCCGAAGACGTGTGCGACGCGCTCGGCAAAGCGGAGGACACAGAGGACGCCGTGCCCACCTGACAGCCGCACAAAAGCAAGGCGATCGACAGCGTCGACGCCAGAACAAGAAGAAACGCGCGTTTGGTCACTGCTTATCCTCCTTTCGCGGCTCTTTTCCTGATCCCGCCCTATTGTAGCATCATCCGCCCCGTTTCGCAACAACAAAAAGGTTACAATTCTTTTACACAATGATTGATTTGCTTTCCCATTTGGTGTATGATGAAAGAGCAAAGGATGTGAACAACCATGACTTATCGCTACAAAACCAGCGGCGTTTGCTCACGGGAAATCCTCTTTGAGGTGGAAAACGGCACGGTCAAAGACGTGCGGTTCGTGGGCGGATGCAACGGCAACACGCAGGGCATAGGCAAGCTCGTTGTCGGCATGAAGGTCACGGACGTCATCGAGCGACTGAGCGGCATCTCCTGTAACGGGCGGCCCACCTCCTGCCCCGATCAGTTGGCCCGCGCCCTGAAGGGTACGCTGAACAAGTAGCGTGACGGCCCCGAAAAGGAGAGAACTATGGCCTTAGAAGACGACGTCAAGATCTTTGACGGAAAAGAGATCCGGCAGCAGGAGCTGTCCGAAGCACAATCCGCGCAAGCCGAGCCCATCTCTCAGGATCAGTTGGATGCGGCTCGCGTCATCGGATCGTCGCTGGCCGAAATGACCAAGCAGGCCGAGCGCGGCTTTGAGCTGGCCATTGACGACGATCTGCTGCTCCAGCGGCGACTGCTGCTTTGCTTTGCCGTATCGACCGGACTGGAGGAGAACGCCGCCACCCTGCAGGTGGCGCGCACCGCGCTGAACAGCTTTTACGATACCCTCAAGCGCGCCGATCCCGGGTTCTATGACGACATCGGCAACAGCGGCGGACTGTCCTTCTACTACCTGGCGAAGCGCCAACGGGGAGACATTGAGCGACGCATCGGGCAGACTTTCGCCATGCTGTGCGGTAAGGACGGCGACCCGGTCTGTCAGGAGCTGGGGGAGGCGCTTTACTTCCGATACCTGAACATGGTGCGGGTCGAGCTGGAGGCCAAAGGGCTGGCCAAATAATCACGACGTGAAAAGCCGTCTGTCAAACGACAGACGGCTTTTCATGCGCGCAGGTGGACGAGGTGGGCGATGCCGGGAATGGATTCGCCCTGCTGGCTGGAGGTAGGAGACATCAGCGCGCCCGTGGCGCAGAAGAGGACGTTTTTGAGCCGGCCGGCGGCCATCTCGGGCAGAATATGGGCGCACAGCACGGAGGCGGAGCAGCCACAGCCCGAGCCGCCCGCGTGCACGTCCTGTCGCTCTCGGTCAAAGATCATCACGCCGCAATCCCGATGGACGGCACGCAGATCAATTCCTTCCTTGTCCAGCAGTTCACAAAGCAGGCGGGAGCCAATAACGCCCAGATCGCCGGTAAAAATCCGATCGTAATCCCCGGGTTCGGTTCCCGTGTCTTTCAGAAAACGGAGGATGGTGTCCGCGGCGGCGGGCGCCATGGCGGCGCCCATGTTATTGGCGTCCTTGATTCCCAGATCGACCACACGGCCGGGGGTCAGGGCTTCCACCGCGATCCCCTCTCCGTGTCCGACCACACAGGCGCCCGCGCCGGTAACCGTCCACTGGGCGGTCGGAGGGCGCTGACCGCCGTAATCCAGGGGTTGACGAAATTGCCGTTCCGCCGAGCAGAAATGGGAGGACGTCACGGCGACGGCATACCGTGCGGCGCCGGCGTCGACGGCCAGCGCGGCGTTGAGAAGAGAGAGCGCCATGGTCGAGCAGGCGCCGAACAGCCCGATGAGCGGAATACCGAAATCCCGCAGACCGAAGGTGGAGCCGATACACTGGTTAAGCAGGTCGCCCGCAAAGATGAGATCAATCTGACGCGCCGCCAGATCGATCTTTTTTAAGGCGATCTGAACGGCGGTCTTCTGAAGCATGGATTCGGCCTGCTCCCATGAGCCCCTGCCCATGGTGGTGTCCTCGGCGATATAATCGAAGCAGGAGCCGAGAGGCCCGTCACCCTCCTTGTTGCCGACGGCGGCGGCATAGGAAAGCAGAGCGGGTCGGCTCGGCGTGGCGACAGTATACTGTCCGATACGTTGGGGCATGGCGCACCTCCTAATCAAACAGGCCGATAACCCAGAGGATCAGCCCGTAAACCATGCTCGCGGAGATGCCGAAGACCAGCACCGGGCCGGCGACGGTGAACATTTTGACGCCCACACCCGTGACGGGGCCTTCGGTTTTGAATTCAATAGCGGGGCTGGCCATGGCGTTAGCGAAGCCGGTGATGGGCACCAGAGAACCGGCGCCTGCGATTTTCGCATACTTGTCATACAGATGCAGGGCGGTCAGCAGAACGGTCAGGCCGATGAAAGTAACGCTGACCAGCGTTTTTGCCGTTTCGAGGTCGGCGCCCCAGGCGCGGTATCCCTCCAGCAGCGCCTGGCCGAGAGCGCAGACAGCGCCGCCGATGAGGAAGGCGAAGACGCTGTTTTTTCCTTTCGGCGAGGGCGGTGACGCCTTGTTGGTCATAGCGTCGTATTCTTTTTTGGTCGGTTTCATGGCACACTCCCCTTTTGCCATCAGTATGCCCGAAAACATGAAAAAAACGCATGAGGCCGACTCATGCGTTTTTTAACAAGCAAGCGGAGGCGAGGAAATCTCTCCCTCCGATCGTCAGCTTCCGTGTCAGGAAGCGACGTCCGGGCGACGGCGTCAGGACGTCGACGCCGGACAGCGCGCGCAGCCCTTCTCCGGTGGCCTTAACAGCACTTTCCTTCTGAGTCCAGAGGGTGAGAAAGGCACGCACCTGCTCCTCTCCGGTCGGCAGCGCCTCGAGAAAAGCGACCTCCCCCGGAGCAAAGAAACGACGGGCGACGCGCAGGCAGCGATCGGCGTTCTTTCCTTCCGTGATCTCCAGGTCGACGCCGAGCCAATCGGTCTCCTCCTCCAGCAGGGAGACGGTCACGCCGGGCAGAGAGAGGGGCCGCAAAGGATCCCTGGCCGAAAGCCCAATCAACACGGCGCCCGCCGAATGGGAAACGGAGAGATCGGCGCCCGCAACGGAAAGCCGAGGTCTGCCCCGCTCGTCATATCCCAAACGGGCGTCGGGATCGGATACACCGAAGGCCCGACGGATCAAGGCACCGCAAAGCGCGGCCGCCGTCTCCTTCTCACGGGCGGGGTCGCCCTGCGTCCAGCACAGGGCAATCATCGGTTTTTGAGGCGGAAGACGCGGCGGAGCATCTTCAGGAAGAAAGGGTCGCGCATCAGCAGGAGCAAGACGACGTAAACGACGACGCCCAGCGCGATCTGCAGACAGGTGGCGTACACCTTGGCCGGCAGAGCCAGGCCCAACAGCCAAACGCAGAAGCCCATGACGGCGGCAGCCAAGATATTGCGCCAGCCCTCCAGCAGGATCTTCGGCGGGAACACGCGACGCAGGAACCAGAACTGGACCCCGGTGACGGCCGCCTCAGCCGCCACAGTGGCAATGCAGGCGCCGATGGCCCCGAAGAAGGGGATCAGGCAGGCGTTGCAAAGCGCGTTGACGCAGGCGCCCGCGATGACCGAAGTGGTGTAGGCCTTCATCTGCTTGGTGGGCAGGAGATACTGCGTCCCCAGGGTATTGCTCACGCCGATGCAGAGAATGATGGGGCAAAGCATCATCATACAGGGTGCGACCGGATCGAATCCGGCGCCGAAATACCAGGGGACGAAATTACGGGCAATGGCCACGCAGCCAAACGCGCAGGGCCACATCAGAAAGAAAAGATAGCGGAAGGAATTGTGGATGTCGTTCTCGATCTTTTTCTGATCCCGGTTGGAATAACTGACCGCCACACGGGAGAGCATGACCAGCCCCATGGCGGTCACAACGGTCAGAATGAGCTTGACAATCTTTTCGGCCTGGCTGTAATAGGCGACCTGCTCATAATCGGAGAGGAACTTGACCATGGTCTTGTCCAACTGGGCATAAACGGAGGTTGCAATCTGCGGCAGAAAAACCAGTAACGCCGGACGGATGTGGCGCAGAAGCCCTTGGAACCGGACGCGGGCAAAAACGATCTCCCCCCGCAGGCAGAACCAAAGCAGAACGTTGCCAAGAAGAATGGTGATCGCGTACCAGAAAATATAGACGGACAGGTCCTCGCTGGTACGAACAAACAGGAAGATGCAGGCCACGCCGGTCAGCTTGACGATGGAGTTGCGGATCGTCTGGATGCGAAATTGCTCGATGCCCTGGAAAAACCAGCTGATGTCCAGAATGGAAGCGAAGATCTCTATGCTGAACAGGTAATAGTATATCTTGAGCTCCTTGACCAGAAGGGTGACCAGAAGGGTGTAAAGCAGGAAGGCAAAGCCGACGGTGACGGTGCGGATGATCTGCAGCTCAAAGAAAACACGGCTGCGCTTTTCCACGTTCTCGCCGCAGGCGGCGATCTCCCGCTGGCCGTAAAGATTGAGTCCCACGCAGCCGAAGAGAACGAAATAGCCCACCATGGCCTGGATAAAGTTGAACACGCCCAGGTTGTAGTCGCCAAGCACACGGGACACGTAGGGCATGGTGACCAACGGGACGAGCAGAAGCAGGATCTGATAGCTCAGATTGTAGATGTAGTTTTTGGTCAATGATGATCTCATAACGTCCTCGATCGCACCCGTTCAGCGGATGCCGTTTTTGCGTCGGTAGAGTCGGCAAACAATAGGATAAGCGCCGGGCAAATGAAGGCAGCGCACCGTCTTCAATCGCGAATAGACGGCCCACACGTCACCGGAGGCGGCCTTCAGCCGGGCGTGAAAGTCGGCCAGCTGCCGTCGGTGCTCCCCGGCAGGCGGGAAGGACAACAGGACGCCCAGTTGGGCGCCCGCCATACCGGCGATCCCCTTGGCGGCATAGGACAGAACGGCCGGATCGGCGAAAGACTGTGCGGCATAGGCCTCCAGCCGCTCGCATAGAGAGAAGAGAACGCGGTCGTGCATATCCAGGTGCCGCTGCATGCTCGGCACGCTCATGCTCTGGGTGGCCAGCGACACACGGTAGCGGTAAACGCTGCAGTCGAGTACCAGCACGCTCCGGGCACAGAGCAGAGGAAACCAAAGATACTGGGTGTCGGTGTAATAGCAATCAAAAAGACGCACACCGTTCCCGCGCAACAGCTCGGTGCGCCAGACGACATTATGCATGGCGACGGGACCGGCGGCGCGGCAAAAGTCGGACAGGGCCATCTCCCCCACCCGCACGCCCGTTACGGGGCAAGAGCTCGTCTCACCGGTATCGTTGTCGAAGGTGGCGTAGGCGCAGACGACCATATCAGCGTCGGTATTCTCCACCCCCGACACCAATGCGGCGAAGCCGTGAGGATCGACCCGATCATCAGCGTCGACCATGCGGAAATAGCGGCCGGAGGCGTTCTCCAAGCCCCGGTTGACGGTGGATCCGGGGCCGGCGTTGTCCTGCCGGAGGCAGCGGATGGAACCGGGATGGGCCCTCTCATACCGCGCGGCGATCTCACCGGTGTCGTCGGTGGAGCCGTCGTCTACGACCAGGATTTCAACCCGATCCAGCACACCGCTGCTGACGAAAGAGTCCAGGTTCTGCGCCAGGAAGGACCCCATATTATAGGCGGCGACGGAAACGGTCAACAATTTCTCCAACGGGCAGAACTCCTTTCGTTCAACGTTTGGCAAACAATTTTGCACGCAGGATTTCCTCCCGACACGCAGGGTTCAGCCGCGCCGCTCGATCGGCGGGGATGCGCGCGGACGCGCGCGGCGCCTGAACGGCTGCGAGAGCGGCCTCCTCCCACGCGGCGATCGGGGCTCCGGGCGAAAGAAAGGTCGCGTTTTCGGTGAGGATGGCGTCGGGGTCGACGGCGTCGCTCACAAGGCAAGGCAGGCCGGCCAGTTGGGCTTCCAGCAAAGCAATGGGCAATCCCTCGTGAAACGAGGGAAACACGAAGAGATCCACCGCCTGCAGAAGACGATCGACGTCGTCCCTGGCGCCGAGGAAACGGACGCTCTCCCCGATCCCGAGCAGGCGCGCTTTTTCGCGCAGAGTATGTTCGTCGGGGCCGTCGCCGATCAACAGAGTCACAGTGGGGCGACCGTCGGCGATCAGTTTGGCGGTCAGATCCAGCAGAAGCGCCTGATTCTTTGGGTACTGCAGAGCGCCGACGTGACCGAGCACGAGCGCATCTCCCAAAGCGAGATCTCCTCTCACCTGCCGCCGGATTTCAGGATCGAAGGCGAAACGGTCGGCGTCGACGGGGTTATAAACGATCTCGGCGCTCCCGGCCAGACGCCCGAACAGCCAGCGGGCGGCGGTGTGCGAGCAGGACAGTCTGACGTCGGCGGAACGGTTGAGGACAGGGCGGCAAAGGGCGCTGATCGCTCTGCGGACGGCGCGCACCGCAACGCCTCCTCCGCCCGGCGCGGAACCGTGCGCGTGTACGATGGTGGGCAGTCCGCCTTTGTGAGCGGCCAGCGCGCCCACGCAGTTGAGCGGCTCGGAAACGTTGAAATACGCGGCGTCGTAATGGCCGCGTTCCAGGATGCGGCGGATGGCGCGATACTGCGCCAGAGGCGATCTCAGCGAAGGGGTCTCCAGCAGTTTGCTGCCCGCGCGATCAAGCCGCTCCTTGAGTTCGGAGTCGATCCGGTTGGTCAAAAAGTCCATACGCACACCCTCGCGCTGTGCAAAAGCCAGCAGATCGAGAAGATAGGCGTCGATGCCGCTGCAGCGGCCGTCGGTGAGGGTGCCGACCAGCAGTTTCATGCCGGTTCCTCCTATCGAAAGCGTTTGTCGTACCATTTCCACGCCCGCCGGTAGACCGGGAAACCGAAGGCAAGCATGAGCAAGGCCGCCCGGTCGCGGTTGGGCGCCTTGGGGTCAAAGAAAACGCCGAGGCCGTTGCGACGGATATAGCGGATCATAGCCCGCTTTTCTTCGGGGCAACGATCGGTGTCGAGCATCTGGTTGAGAGTGCTGAAGCGGACGTAGACGCGGCGGCGCAACGCGGCTCTCCTGAGATCGGGAAAACGCGCGAGGGTCTTTTCGCACATCTCGTCGGAGAGTGTGACAAGGTCGAGCTTGGCTTCGGAGAAGCCCGACGTCACAATGGACTGACTGCGCACGGCGTAGACGTACCGGCTCTCCTCCCCTACGGCGACGCGCTCGCACTTGAGAAGAAAGCGATAGGTCGTCCCCGCGTCCTCAAAAAGGCGGCCGACGGGATAGCGGACGTTACCCAACAGGGAGCGGTGATAGAGCTTGCCCCAGGCGCCGACAGTAAGAAAGCGGTCGTAGAAGAGCCGCTCCATGCAGGTGCGGGTATCCAGCGCGTAACGGGCGTCGGAGCCGCGCCGTTTCTTCCTCCCGTCTGAAAAATGCACGTCGAAGCCGCACACGGAGAGCGGACAGTCAAACTCCGTCGCCAGCTCGTAAAGATAAGCGATATAGCCGGGCAGTACATAATCGTCGGAGTCGACGAAGGCGAGCCACTCCCCCGTCATGGCGTCCATGCCGGTGTTGCGGGCGTCGGAGAGGCCGCCGTTTTGCTTGTGAATGACGCGCACGCGCGCATCCCGTCCGGCATAGGCGTCGCAAAGCGCGCCCGACTCGTCGGTCGAGCCGTCGTCGACGAGCAGGATCTCCAGCTCGCCGTAGGTCTGCGCCAGAAGAGAATCCACACAGCGGGGCAGAAAGGGCGCGGTATTAAAGACCGGGACCACAACGGTAACGAGCGGCTTTTCCGACATGTCAAAAACTCTTTTCGTATTTTTTACCCAGGAACTTGGCCTTGAGGAAACCCGTTCCCTTCTTCCACCAATGGATCTTTTCGGTATAGAGGACGGGCACCTCCTCATAGGCGTGGCCGTTGGTGAAAAGCCAAACATCCAAAAGAAGTTCGCTGATGCGGCCGGGGAAGCGGGCCTCGAAGGCGGTCATTCCCACGGTGTCGATCCTCTGTTCCAACTCGCCCAGCACGTCGAAGAGGAAGCCGCAGTAATCGTCCAGCAGATCCTGCCGCATAATCAACAGATTGAACATGTGGGCGCTTCGCCGTTTTTTCAGACGGTCAAACTCGGGCAGATACATCTCATACCGCTCGGCGAGGATACGCCGCGTCTCCTCCAGGGGGCCGGGGTCAAGGGTGTGACAATAGTGAGACCAAAGCGTTTCAATGTAGTAGCGGCGCTTTTCGGGCAGAAGGATGGGGACGCGCGACAGGCGCTCCTCGGCCTCGGCAAGGGTCAGCGGGCGCTTGCCTTTGCCACGTAAAAGCCGACGGTATTGCGCCAGGCCGAGAAAGTCGCAGTCAAGGTTTTTCCAGGCCCAATACAGTACCGTCAGCTCACAGTAAAAAGGGTTCTTATCCGAAATCTGGTCGCCGGCGTCGTCACCCGCCGGCAAAAAAGACTCGTGAAGGGATGCGCCCGCCTGCACGGGCATATAGAGCGGATCGTCGGGCAGCGCACAGGGCTTGTGCACGGCGAGGACGACGACAGTCTTCATGTGATTCCCTCCCGATAAAACGGTATTAACTCGCGCCCTCGCCGGTCAGCACGGCGGGCACAGTCTTGAACAGGATCTTGAGATCGGTCCAGAAACCGCGCTGTTCAATGTAATCCAGGTCCAGCTCGACCCATTCGTCGAAGGACAGATTGTTGCGCCCGCTGCATTGCCAAAAGCAAGTCAGACCCTGCTTGACGCCCAGGCGCTGACGCTGATAATCGTCGTAATGCTCGGTCTCCTTCACCAGAGGAGGACGGGGACCAACGACGGTCATCTCGTTGCGCAGAATGTTGATCAGTTGGGGTAATTCGTCGATGCTGGTCTTGCGCAGGAAACGGCCGATCGAGGTAATGCGGGGATCCTTGCGGCTCTTGAAGGCGGGTCCATCCTGCTCATTGAGGGATTCCACGAGGGCAAGCATCTCAGGCGAGTCGGCGTCCACGACCATACTGCGGAATTTGATGAGCGTGAAGGGCTTGCCGTCCTTTCCCACACGGACCTGGCGGTAAAAGGCGGGGCCGCCGTCCGCGCGCACGAGAACGATCACGACCACGAAAAGAGGCCACAGCAGCAGCATCAGGGCAAGCGAAAACACCACGTCAAACACACGCTTGACGAGTTCGTAGAAGGGCTTGACCTTCGGCTTCACGGGGTAATCCCGTCGAGTCCTCTCCATACTCACGCTCCTGTCGGCTGATCGGATCACTTGGACGACACGGAGGCGGTACCGGACGTCACACTCTCGGCGGGCTCGGCAGAAGAGGCGAACTCACCCGTCTCATGGATGAAATCCTGAATGGTCGCAGCCGCCTCTTCCATGTCATAAACGACGTAGGACACGCCGCCGATGGTCTCACAGTACAGCTGCTGAGGCAAGCCGAGTTCCTCAAAAGTCGGCTTGGCGGTCAGCGCCCAGGTGGCGAGCTTGACCATCTCGCCGTCGGTCATGGAGGTGGCGCACTGATCGAGAATCTTCTTGACCAGGCCGGGGAGCTTGGCCGCACTCATATTCTTGACCTGATCGTAAGCGGCCATGAGCACCTCCCGCTGGCGGCCGCCGCGCTCGATGTCGGTGCCGGTGTAACGGTTGCGGGCATAAGCGAGGGCCTGCCCGCCCGAAAGGTGCTGCATCCCGGTCTGGGTGATATAATCGCACTTGATGCCATATTGATTGAGATAGGGAATGTACTCGGTGTTCATGACCCGCATCTCACTGCGGCTGACGTCGATGTCCACGCCCCCGATGTAGTCGATGACGTCGGCAAATTCCCAGAAATTCATGGACACAAAGTCGGTGATGTCCATTTTGAAGTTCTGATTGACGGTCTTGAGGGCGAGCTGATGCTTGCCGTACACCCAGGCGTGGGTAATCTTGTCGTGGGTGGTATAGGTGCTCCCGTCGCGGCGGGTGCGCTCCATCTCCACGTAGCTGTCACGGGCGACGGAGATGAGCTTGATCTTGTTGTGAACGGTGTCGATGCTGAGAATAATAATGGCGTCGGAGCGGCACTCCTCGT
>CAMHOI010000013.1 GCA_946186725.1 uncultured Clostridia bacterium | reverse complement strand
GGGCTGATGAACGTCCTGCCCTTCCGCCCTGCCGCGCAATGGCTGCAGGGGATCGTCACGGGAACGGGGGACGCCGAAGGCGGCCGCTGCCTGCTCATTCTGATCGGTTACACCGTCGCCGTGACGGCGCTGGGCGTCTTCGCCTTTTGGCGGCAGCGCAGCAAGAATTGAAAAAGAGCGGAAGCCGCGCGGCTTCCGCTCTTTTTCAACTCAGTCGATCCCGCAGGTCTTCCAGCAGGTCCTCCGCCGACCGGAGCGCCCGCTTGGCGCCCCGCCGGGTGGACCGCATGGCCTTGGAGTCCCGCATCAGCCAGACGGCCGCGCCGCCCGCCGCCATGCCGGCCAGCAGTCCTGCGATCCAGCCCATGGACGTTGCTTTTCTCATGCTCTCCCCGCTTTCCTCGGTTTGAGAATAGTATGTCCGCCCGCGCGGTGAAACGTCCCAGGAAAAAAGTTCCGTTTCGTCTTGCGTCCGACCCCCGCCGTAGTGTATAATGAATTCGCCTGAAGGGGGTGGTGTCGTGAGTGATCGCGGGGGAGGGATGGCCGCGCGCGGCCTTCGGCTCCGTCGACTGGTGCTCTGCGCCGTCATGACGACGGTCATCTTTCTGCTGACCTTTTTGATCAAGATCCCCGCCGTGCTGGGCTATGTTCACGTCGGCGACGCCGCCGTCTGCCTTGCCGCCGCCATATTGCCCACGCCCTACGCCGCCGCCGCGGCGGCGCTCGGCGCCGCGCTGAGTGATCTCGCGGGCGGGTTCGCTCCCTATATTCCTGCCACCGTCCTCATCAAAGCGGCGATGACCCTCCTCTTTTGCCGGAAGAGCGAGCGGATGCTTTGCCGCCGCAATCTGCTCGCCGCTTTGGTCGCGGCGTTGATTACCCCCGTGGGCTACTATCTCGCCGATGCGGGCTGGCTGGCCCTGAACAACGCGGACGCCGCCGGATCGGTCTGGCTGGCCGCCCTCGCGCCTCTGCCCTTCAACTGCATCCAGGGTGCCGTGAGCTGTCTGCTCTTTTTGGGCGCCGCGTTTTTGCTCGACCGTTTCGATTTCAAGGCCCGGGTTTTTCACCATATCGGTTGACATAATATTTTTAGGAGGTCACCCATGATCCGCATTTCTCCCTCCATTCTGACCGCCGACTTTGCCCATTTGGGCGACGCGCTCAAGCGGCTGGAGGACGCCGGGGTCGAGATGATCCACGTCGACGTCATGGACGGCGTCTTCGTGCCTAACATCTCCATCGGTATCCCCGTGTGCCGCTCCATCCACGCCGCCACCCGTCTGCCGCTGGACGTCCATCTGATGATCGTTCAGCCGCAGAAGTATATCGAACAGTTCGCCGCCACCGCCGAGCGCGTTACCATCCATTACGAAAGCGAATGCGATGTGCGCGCCACCCTGCGTCAGATCCGCGCCGCGGGCGCTCTCGCCGCCGTCAGCATCAAGCCCGCCACCCCCGCCGAGGCCGTCTTCGACCTGCTGGAGGAGGCGGATATGGTGCTCGTCATGTCGGTCGAGCCCGGCTTCGGCGGCCAGTCCTATATCCCCACCGCCACCGAGAAGATCGCCGCCCTGCGCCGTGAGATCGACCGCCGGGGTCTGAAGACGGAGATCGAGGTGGACGGCGGGATCAACGAAGCGACCGCCCCCCTCGCGGCTGCGGCGGGGGTTGACATCCTCGTCGCCGGCAGCGCCTTGTTCAACGCCCCCGATATGAGCGAGGCCGTCAGGGCTCTCCGCGCGGCGGCCGCCCGGTAGGCAACACCGAGAAGAGTCGGTCGGTCAGCAGCCGCCCGTGCTCGGCGGTCATCCGCCCGTCTTCGTCCTCCACGGGGGCGGCGAACTCTTTGAGCAGGTGCTCCTGGGCCCTGCTTTGAGCGGGCAGGACCAGCCGATACCCCGTGCCGAAACGGTAGAGCCGCGCCCGGTTCTGCGGGGAGAGGGGCGCCAGCGCCTGCGCCGCCGCCATCACGGCCTCCGCATCCGGGAAGGCCCACACGCCCGCCTGACGCTGACGGAGCGTGACGGGCGCCCGTTGGGCCAGCGCGGTAAAGCTGATGACGCACCCTCCTTCGTGCAGAGGGAGCACCTCCACCAGCCGTCGCCCGCCCGGTGCGAGCATCTCTTCGGCGCCGATGCGGGTCAGCAGCTCGGTCAGCACCCGCCGCGTCTTGGGAGAGGCGTAGTCCAGCTCTTCCACCGTTACTCCCAGATCGCGCAGGTCTTCCTCGTTCAGTTCAATGCGGAGCCGGCTGTCGGATTCAAAGATCACGTGCAAGCGCCCACCCCCTTCTTTCCGCTCTCATCTTATCGCACCGCCGCCCCGCGGGCAAGCGGAAAAAAGCGGTTGGGAATCATTACATCTTATGCTCAAAGGAGAGAGCGTTGTGAACATTGTTTGCCTGGACCTGGAGGGGGTCCTCGTCCCCGAGATCTGGATCGCCTTCGCCGAGGCGTCCGGTATCCCCGAGCTCAAGCGCACCACGCGGGATGAGCCCGATTACGACAAGCTGATGCGCTGGCGCATCGGCGTGCTGAAGGAGCACTCACTCGGTCTGCCCGACATTCAGCGGGTCATCGGCGGGATCGACCCCCTGCCCGGCGCGAAGGAGTTCCTTGACGCTCTGCGGGAGTCGACCCAGGCGGTCATTCTCAGCGACACCTTCGAGCAGTTCGCCGCCCCTCTGATGAAGAAGCTGGGGTGGCCGACCATTCTGTGCAACACGCTGGAAGCGGCGCCGGACGGGACGATCACTGGCTACCGGATGCGGGCGCCGCACTCCAAGCTGACCACCGTCAGGGCCCTGCAGTCCATCGGATACGACACCATCGCCGCGGGAGACAGCTACAACGACCTCGAAATGATCCGCGCGGGCAAGGCGGGCTTCCTCTTCCGCACCACGGAAAGGATCCGTGCCGACCATCCCGATCTGCCCGCCTTTGAGGAATACGGCGATCTTCTGGCCGCCATTCGCGCCGCGTTGTAATATCAGACGCACCTCTGCCCATACTACCACAGAGGTGAGAAGATGAGATACCGTTTGCAGCACACGTCCTCCGGTTGGGCGGCCTTCCGGCGCGCGGCGGGGTGGACGGCGGCCGTCATCGGCCTGCTGACCGCCGGCGTCGTGCTCGCCATGGCCGTGTGCCGGTTTTTAGGAATCTGAAAGCAAAGGAGCCGATCCCATGAACGTGACCAAGGACATCCGCTACGTCGGCGTCAACGACCACGACATCGACCTTTTTGAGGGACAGTACGCCGTGCCCAACGGCATGGCCTACAATTCCTACGTCATCCTCGACGACAAGATCGCCGTCATGGATACCGTCGACCGCCGCTTCACCCACGAGTGGCTGGACAACGTCGCCGCCGCCCTTGAGGGGCGGGCGCCCGACTATCTCGTCGTCCAGCACATGGAGCCGGACCACTCCGCCAATATCCTCCAGTTTGCTCAGGCCTACCCGAGCGCCACCCTCGTCGCTTCCGAAAAGGCCTTCGCCATGATGGGCAACTTCTTCGGCGTCGCGTTCGAGGAGCGCCGTCTCGTCGTCGGGGACGGGGATACCCTGACCCTCGGCCGCCACACGCTGACCTTCCGCACGGCGCCCATGGTGCACTGGCCGGAGGTCATCGTCACCTACGACAGCGCCGATCGCGTGCTCTTCTCCGCCGACGGCTTCGGCAAGTTCGGCGCTCTCGACGTCGAGGAGGACTGGGCGTGCGAGGCGCGCCGCTACTACTTCGGCATCGTCGGCAAGTACGGCGCCCAGGTGCAGGCCCTGCTGAAGAAGGCCGCCGGGCTCGATATCGCCGTCATCTGCCCCCTGCACGGCCCCGTTCTCAAGGACGATCTCGGCTACTACCTGGGGCTTTACCGAACCTGGTCGGCCTACGAGGTCGAGACGGACGGCGTGGTGATCGCCTACACCTCCGTCTACGGCAACACCCGGCAGGCCGTCGAGCGGCTGGCCGAGCGGCTCCGCGCCGGCGGCTGTCCCAAGGTCGCCGTCAACGACCTGGCCCGCCGCGGAGCTGCTGGCAAAGAAGCTGGCTGACCGGGGCTGCCCCAAGGTCAGCCTGACGGACCTGGCCCGGGACGATATGCCCGAAGCGGTGGAGGACGCCTTCCGCTACGGCACGCTGGTGCTGGCCACCACCACCTACAACGCCGATATCTTCCCCTTCATGCGCACCTTCATCGAGCACCTGACCGAGCGCGGCTACCGCGACCGCACCGTCGCCCTCATCGAGAACGGCTCCTGGGCGCCCCTGGCCGCCAAGACCATGCGCGCCATGCTGGAGGGATGCAGGAATCTGACCTTCGCCGAGCACACCGTACATATCCACTCCGCGCTGAGCGAGACGTCCCGCGGCGAGCTGGACGCGCTCGCGGACGAGCTGTGCCGTCCCTACCTCGCCCGCTCCGCCGACGCCGCCGACAAGCACGACCTGTCCGCGTTGTTCCGCATCGGCTACGGTCTCTACGTCGTGACCTGCCGTGACGGGGAGAAGGACAACGGCCTGATCGTCAACACCGTCTCCCAGGTCACCAGCGCCCCCAACCGCGTGGCCGTGTGCATCAACAAGGACAACTACTCTCACCATATCATCCGGCAGACGGGCGTCATGAACGTCAACTGCCTCTCGGAGGACGCCCCCTTCCGGGTGTTCGAGTGCTTCGGCTTCCGCAGCGGACGCACCGTCGACAAGTTCGAGGGCTGGGAGCGCCTGCGGGCGGACAACGGGGTGCTCTTCCTGCCCCAGTACATCAACGCCTTCCTCTCTCTGAAGGTGGAGGATTACGTCGATCTCGGCACCCACGGGATGTTCCTGTGCAGCGTGAGCGAGGCGAGGGTCATCTCCGACCGCCCGAGCATGACCTACGCCTACTATCAGGAGAACGTCAAGCCCAAGCCGCAGACGGAGGGCAAGAAGGGCTACGTCTGCAAGGTCTGCGGCTACGTTTACGAGGGCGACGAGCTGCCCGAGGACTTTGTGTGTCCTCTGTGCAAGCACGGCGCCGCCGATTTTGAACCCATCGCGTGAGAAAGGAGGAAACAGGCATGAAATACGTGTGCGACGTCTGCGGCTGGGAATATGACGAGGCGCTCGGCGATCCCGACAACGGCATCGCCCCCGGCACCAAATTCGAGGACTTGCCCGACGATTTCGTCTGCCCCCTGTGCGGCGTGGATAAATCGTCCTTTTCCCAGGCAGACTAATGAAAACGCAGAGGAGTGACCCTGATGAGTGAGAACAAGTACGCCGGCACCAAGACCGAGCAGAACCTGCGCGACGCCTTTGCGGGCGAGTCGCAGGCCCGCAGCAAGTACACCTACTTCGCCTCCAAGGCCAAGAAGGAGGGCTTCGAGCAGATCGCCGCGATCTTCCTCAAGACCGCCGAGAACGAGAAGGAGCACGCCAAGATGTGGTTCAAGGAGCTCAACGGCATCGGCGACACCGCCGCCAATCTGGAGGCGGCCGCCGAGGGCGAAAACTTCGAGTGGACGGATATGTACGAGTCCTTCGCCAAGACCGCCGAGGAGGAGGGCTTCTCCGAGCTGGCGCACAAGTTCCGCCTCGTCGCCGCCATCGAGAAGGCGCACGAGGAGCGCTACCGCGCCCTGCTGAAGAACGTCGAGACCGCCGCCGTCTTCGCCAAAAGCGAGGTCAAGGTGTGGGAGTGCCGCAACTGCGGCCACATCGTCGTCGGAACCGCGGCGCCCGAGGTTTGCCCCACCTGCAACCACCCGCAAAGCTACTTTGAGGTCCGCGAAGAAAACTATTGATGGCACGCACCAAAAGCCCCGACTCCGGTCGGGGCTTTTTTCTTCGCGTTCCTGCTGCGGTTTTTATCGATTGCGCATATTACTATGGACATTCGCACGCACGCGTGATATAATGACATAGTTAAACTTTTAACCTACGGGGAGGGATCACCGTGGCAAAGGACATCGTGGAGGCCGTCCGTCAGGCCGAGGCAGAGAATGAGCGCCGCGCCAAAATGGCGGCCGCAGAGGCCGATCGCACCGTTGCCAGGGCGGCAGAGGAAGCCGCGCGCCGCGTCGCCGCCGCCGAGGCGCAGGCCGGGCAGGAGGTAGAATCGCTTCTTGCCGCCGCCGCCCGCGAGAGCGAGGCGCTGCTCGCCAAAGCCGAGCAGGAGGCCGCCGCCGACTGCGACGCTCTCTCCGCCCGGGCAGAGGCCAATCGCGCCCGCGTGGTGGCCGAGGTCATGGACGAGCTGATCGGCTGACCGACCCCGAATCTGAACGGAAAGGAGGCCCGTGCATGGGAAAGATGATGATGAAGCAGGTGCGCATCGTTGCCCTGCGAAGCGATCGCAAGAAATTGCTGGAGCGGTTGCAGCAGATGGGGACTGTCGAGATCGAATCGACCGAGCAGATTCCCCGCGGCTTTGAGCGGATTGACACCGCGTCCCAGGCGCAGGTCTTCCGCCGCAGCGCCGAGCAGGCGAGCCGGGCGTTGGCCGTGCTGGATCGATACGCGCCCGAGAAGAAGGGCCTGCTCGACTCCTTCTCCGGCCGCCGCGAGATCGAGATCGAGGAGCTGACCGTCACCGCCGCCCACCGGGAAGAGCGCATGAAGCTGTGCGAGACCATTCTTGCCTACAGCCGCACCATCGAGGAAAATGCCGCCGAGCAGATCCGTCTGCGCGCCAATATCGCCCAGCTGGAGCCCTGGCGCACGCTGGACGTTCCCTTCGCTTTTGAGGGGACGGCGACCACGGCAGCATGCATCGGCACTCTGCCCGCCGCCTATACCATGGACACGCTTTCCGCCGCCTTGGCGGAGAAAGAGCCGGATCTCGTCTGGACGGGAGAAATCGTCTCCGTCACCGCCACCCAGACCTGCCTGTTCGCCCTGACCGACCGGGCGTCGGGCGACGCTCTGCTGCGCGCCCTGCGCACGCTTGGCTTTGCCAAGCCCGTGGGCGCCCGCCGCTCTCTGCCCGCCGATAAGATCGCGCGGCTGGAAGCCCGCTCTGCCGAGTTGAACGCCGCCACCGACGAGGCCAAGGCCGCCATCATCGCTTTGGGCGTGTGCGACTATTATACTGTGCGCGCCGACAAGTATGACGTCATCGGCGAATTGGATCATTCCCGCCACGCCGTGGTGCTGACCGGCTACCTGCCCGCCGCCGATTGCGACAGGGTGGAGGGCGCGCTGCTGAACACCTGCCCCTGCGTGGTGGAATACTTCGACGCCGACCCCAAAAAAGCGCCCGTCAAGCTCCACAACAACGGCTTCGTGGCCCCCGTGGAGTCCATCGTCGAGATGTACGCCATGCCCAACGTCACCGACGTGGATCCCACTCCCATCATGGCCTTCTTCTTTTACTTCTTTTTCGGCATGATGTTCTCCGACGCGGGCTACGGCCTGCTGATGGTGCTGGGCACCACCTGGGCGCTGCACCGGTTCCGCCCCGAGGAGAAGATGCGCAATTCCATGCGGATGTTCCGCTACTGCGGCCTCTTCACCACTCTGTGGGGCCTCATTTACGCCTCCTTCTTCGGGGATGCCATCCCCACCGTCATCCGTCTCGTCACGGGCGGGAGCGTGCCCTCCATCCTCTTTATCACCACCCCGCTGATCGACCCCATCAGGGATTCCACCCTGCTGATGGTCATTTCGGTCGCCTTCGGCCTCATCCAGATCCTCGTGGGTCTGGGCGCCAAGTTCTATGTGCTCTGGCGGCAGGGAGACCGGCTGGGCGCCGTCTTCGACGTGGGCAGCTGGATGCTTCTGCTGATCGGCGTGGCGGTGCTCGCCGCGGGCATCGTCGCCGGGCAGACCGTCCTGTATATCGGCGCCGGGATCGCCGGCGCGGCCGCCCTCGCGCTGGTGTGTACCCAGGGGCGGGATAAGAAAAATCCCATCATGAAGGTCGTGGCAGGTCTGGCCAGTCTCTACGACTCCACCAGCTACATCAGCGACCTCATGAGTTATACCCGCCTGCTGGCGCTCGGGCTGACGACCGCCATCATGGGCAACGTCTTCAACGTCCTGAGCACCCAGTTCGCGGGCAGCGTGTGGACCTTCATCCCCATGATCCTGGTCTTTATCATCGGCCACGCCATCAACTTCGGACTCAACGTCCTCGGCTCCTACGTCCACGCCATCCGGCTGCAGTACGTGGAAATGTTCGGTAAGTTTTATGAGGGCGGCGGAAGGAAGTTCGCTCCCTTCGCCCTCAGAAGCAAATATACAAGATTACGGGAGGAAAACAAACAATGAACGGTACTTTCTTTGCCATCCTCGGCGCCGCCATCGCCACCGCGCTGGCGGGCATCGGCTCGGCCAGAGGCGTCGGTAAGGCGGCCCAGACCGCGATGGGCGTCCTGTCCGAGGACCCCTCCAAGTTCGGCAAGATGCTGGTGCTGACCCTGCTGCCCGGCACCCAGGGCCTCTACGGCTTCATCGTCGGCTTCCTGATCCTGACCGCCACCGTCATGGGCGGCGTCGCCCCCGATATGACCAAGGGCCTGCTCTACTGCGCGGCCGCCCTTCCCATCGGCGTGGGCGGCATGATGTCCGCCTTTGCGCAGGGCAACGCCGCCGTTTCCGGCATCGCCCTGACCGCCAAGGACGAAGCCCACTTCTCCAAGGCCATGGTCTCCATCACCCTGGTCGAGATTTACGCTCTGCTGGCCTTCATCGTGTCCCTGCTGACCGTGCTGAATATCGGCTGAGAAAGGCGTGTGTCCACATGACCGCCACTGAAACCATCATCGACCGGATCCGCCGGGACGGGGAGGCCGACATCGAGGCCAGACGCACCGAGGCGGAGCAAAAGGCCGCCCGTCTGCTGGAGGAGGCCGACAAGCAGGCCGCCGCCAGGCGGGAGGAGATCCTCGCGCAGGGCCGCCGTCAGGCCGACCGGCAGCGGCAGAACGCGCTGTCCGCCTGCGAGCTGGCCAAGCGCAACGCCGCCCTGCTGCGCCGCCGTCAGGAGATCGACAAGACCGTCGACGCCCTGATGGAGGCCCTCTGTGGGCTGGACGACGGGGCCTATTTCGACCGTCTGGTCTCCCTTGCCTCTGCCTACGCGGGGCAGACGGGGATCCTCTGGCTCAACGAGCGCGACCTCGATCGTATGCCCGCCGATCTGCCCGAGCGGCTGAAGGGCGCCGGCGTGACCGCCTCGATCAGCCCGACCCCGCGTCCCATGCCGGGCGGCTTCGTCCTGCAGTGCGGGGAGATCGAGTACTGCGCCGACTTTTCCGCCATCATTGAGGAAAAGCGCGACGTCATCGAGGACCGTATCTACGCAGAATTGTTTTCCTAACCTATCCGTCAGGAGGTGCTTACCATAGCCCCATCCTATGAATATGCCGTTGGCAGTGTCAAGGCCAAAGAGCGCGCCCTGCTGACCGCCGCTGACCTGGAAATGCCGACGTTGAGACGCTGGCAGGCACCCTGCGCGACAAGGGCTACGAGGGCGCCGACGTCGACGAGATGCTTCGCACCCGCGAAAAGGAGACCTGGGCCTACGTCGGTCGCCTGGTGGACGACTGGGCGCTTTTCGCCCCTCTGCTGTATCAGAACGATCTGCACAATGCCAAGGTCATTCTCAAGAGTACCCTCACCGGGCGCTCATCGGACGGTCTGCTGACCGAGCCCGTCACCATTCCCGCACAGGAGCTTCGCGAGGCCGTAACCGGCCGCCGCTTCGACCGTCTGCCCGAGTGGATTGGACCCGCTCTGGCGCAGGCCTATGAGATCGTCGCGCACAATACCGACGCCCGTCTGGGCGACGCTGTGCTGGACCGGGCCGCCATGGCCGCCATGCTGGCCGGCAGCGCGCGATTGAGTGAATCGGTGCGAGAGTACTTCCGCACCCTCGTCTTTTACAGCGACGTCAAGATCGCGCTGCGCGCCGCCCGCACCGGCGCTGAGGCCGCCTATCTGGAGGCGGCGCTGTGCCCCGTCGAGGGGCTCGAGCTGCGCCGCCTGACCGAGATGGCGCTGGCCGGCTCACACGAGCTGATCGAGTGGCTCAAGGGTCAGGAGGCATACGGCTGCCGTCAGGCGGCGGAGGCCTTTGAGCGGTCTCCCTCCGCCTTTGAGAAGGCGGTCGACGATCGGCTGATCGCGCTCATGCGCCGAAGCCGCTTTGGAGTGGAAGGGATCGACGTGCTTTATGGCTATCTTCTTGCCGTGCAGGCCGAGATCAAGGTCATCCACATCATCGCCTCGGGCGTGCGTACCGGCGCCGGGGAGAGCGCGATCCGCGAGAGAGTGAGGGAACTCCATGGATAGCAGAGTGGCCATTCTCGGCGACAGCGAGAGCATCAAGGGCTTCGCCGCCGTCGGCGTCGACGTGTTCCCCTGCGAGAGCGGGGAGGCGGGCGCCGCGACCTTCCGCCGGGTGGCGGAAGGGGGCGAGTACGCCGTCGTGCTGATGACGGAGGATCTCTTCGTCGCCCTGGAAAAAGAACGGAGCCGCCTGTCCGATGGGCTGCTGCCCGCCGTCCTCCCCCTGCCGGGGGTCGCCGCCGACACGGGCGTCGGCGTGGCGCGCCTGCGCTCCTTTGTAGAGAAGGCCGTCGGCTCCGACATCATTTTTAACGATTAAGGTCTTTTGAGACCGGGAAAGAGTGAACGCCATGAAACAGGGAACCATCGTCAAGGTCGCCGGCCCGCTCATCATCGCCGACGGGATGCGCGACGCCAATATGTTCGACGTCGTGCGCGTCAGCGAGCAGCGGCTGATCGGCGAGATCATCGAGATGCACGGCTCCCGCGCCTCCATCCAGGTCTATGAGGAGACGTCGGGCATCGGGCCGGGCGAGATCGTCGAAAGCACGGGCAAGCCCCTTTCCGTGGAGCTCGGGCCCGGTCTGATCGGCTCCATCTTCGACGGCATCCAGCGCCCTCTGGAGGAGATCATGAAGGTCTCAGGCACCAACCTCACCCGGGGCGTGGAGGTACCTTCGCTCTCCCGTGAGAAGGTCTGGCACTTTACGCCCTGCGTCGCCGTCGGCGACGAGGTGCGTGCGGGCGACGTGCTGGGCGTGGTCAAGGAAACCGCCGTCGTGGAGCACAGGATCCTCGTGCCCAACGGCGTCATGGGCTCCGTCGCCGCCATCGCGGAAGGGGACTATACCGTCACCGACACCGTCGCCACCCTGCGCTCGGTCAACGGGGGCGACGTCGCCGTTCAGCTCATGCACACCTGGCCGGTGCGCGTGGGACGCCCCTATAAGCGCAAGCTCTCTCCCGACATCCTGCTGACCACCGGTCAGCGCGTCATCGACACCCTTTTCCCGCTCGCCAAGGGCGGCGTCGCCGCCGTGCCCGGCCCCTTCGGCTCGGGCAAGACGGTCGTCCAGCACCAGCTGGCCAAGTGGGCCGCCGCCGACATCATCGTCTACATCGGCTGCGGCGAGCGCGGCAACGAGATGACCGACGTTCTGAACGAATTTCCCGAATTGAAGGATCCGCGCACCGGCAACTCCCTGATGGAGAGGACCGTGCTGATCGCCAACACCTCCGATATGCCCGTTGCGGCGCGTGAGGCGAGCATCTACACCGGTATCACCATCGCCGAATACTTCCGCGACATGGGCTACACCGTCGCGCTGATGGCGGACTCCACCTCACGCTGGGCGGAGGCGCTGCGCGAAATGTCCGGACGTCTGGAGGAAATGCCCGGTGAGGAGGGCTATCCCGCCTATCTGGGCAGCCGTTTGGCGCAGTTCTATGAGAGAGCCGGCCGCGTGCTCGTCAACGGCACCGAGGAAACCGAGGGCGCGCTGTCCGTTATCGGCGCGGTATCCCCTCCCGGCGGCGACATCTCCGAGCCTGTTTCGCAGGCGACGCTGCGCATCGTCAAGGTGTTCTGGGGCTTGGACGCGAACCTCGCCTACAAGCGCCATTTCCCGGCTATCAACTGGCTGACCTCCTATTCTCTCTACACCGACCAGCTCGAAAAGTGGTTCGCCGAGAACGCGGCGCCCGACTTTATGCAGCTGCGCGGCAGAATGATGGCGCTTTTGCAGGACGAAAGCGAGCTGCAGGAGATCGTGAACCTCGTCGGTATGGACGCGCTGTCCGCTCCCGACCGCCTGAAGCTCGAGAGCGCACGCTCTATCCGTGAGGACTATCTGCAC
>CAMHOI010000012.1 GCA_946186725.1 uncultured Clostridia bacterium | reverse complement strand
GGTCAAGCGCTTTTGCGACGCGCACGGCCTCTGGCTGGTGGAGGACAACTGCGACGCCCTCGGCTCCGAGTACACCCTCGACGGCGTGACCCGCCTGACGGGCACGGTGGGCGATCTGGGCACCTCCAGCTTCTATCCCCCCCATCACATGACCATGGGGGAGGGCGGCGCCGTGTACACCGGCAACCCCCTCCTCGCCAAGATCGTCAAGTCGATGCGCGACTGGGGACGGGACTGCGTCTGCCCCTCCGGGCACGACAACGTCTGCGGCCACCGCTTTGACCGCCAGTACGGCGAGCTGCCTCTCGGCTACGACCACAAGTACGTTTACTCCCATTTCGGCTACAACCTCAAGGCGACCGATATGCAGGCCGCCGTCGGCTGCGCTCAGTTGACCAAGTTCCCCTCCTTTGTGGAGAAGCGGCGGCACAATTTCGCCCGTCTGCACAAGGCGCTCGAGGGGGCGCAGGACAAGCTCATCCTGCCCGTCGCGTGCGAGAACTCCAATCCGAGCTGGTTCGGCTTCCTGCTGACCTGCCGCGAGGGCGTGAGCTGTGAGAAGGTCGTTTCTGGCGTCGAGGGCCGCGGGGTGCAGACCCGCCGTCTCTTCGCCGGCAACCTGACCAAGCACCCCTGCTTCGATCTCATGCGTGCGTCGGGCAAGGGCTTCCGCGTGGTCGGCTCGCTGGAAAACACCGACCGCATCATGCGCGACACCTTCTGGGTCGGCGTTTATCCCGGCATGACCGACGAGAAGATCGACGCGATCGCCGCCGCCATCCTTGAGGCGATTCGGGACTGACCCCTTCCCGGGGCGATGGGAGGATAAGCCGTGTATGATTATCTGATCGTGGGCGCCGGCCTCTTCGGCGCGGTTTTTGCCCGTGAAGCGACCGACCGGGGCCGGCGCTGCCTCGTCGTTGACCGGCGGGATCACATCGGCGGCAACGTCTACACCGAGGACGTCGAGGGGATCCCCGTCCACCGCTACGGCGCCCATATCTTCCACACCAACGACGAAGGGGTGTGGAATTATGTAAACCGGTTTGCCCGCTTCAACCATTACGTCAACTCTCCCGTGGCCAATTACAAGGGCAAGCTCTACAACCTGCCCTTCAACATGAACACCTTTTACCAGATGTGGGGGGTGACCACCCCCGCACAGGCGCGGCGGATCATCGACCGCCAGATCGCCGAGGCGGGGATCACCGCGCCGCAGAATCTGGAGGAGCAGGCCATCTCCCTGGTGGGGACAGATATCTACCGCACGCTGGTCAAGGATTACACCGAGAAGCAGTGGGGGCGTCCCTGCCGCGAGCTGCCCGCCTTCATCATCCGGCGGCTGCCCGTGCGCTTTACCTTTGACAACAACTATTTCAACGCCCGTTACCAGGGCATCCCCGAAACGGGCTACACCGATCTGGCCGCGCGCCTGCTCGAGGGGATCGAGGTGCGCCTGGGCGTCGAGTACCTCAAGGAGCGCGCCGCGCTGGACGCGCAGGCCGAGAAAGTGATCTTCACCGGCCCCATCGACGAATTTTTCGACTACTGCTACGGCCCCCTGCAGTACCGCGCCGTCCGCTTTGAGACCGAGGTGCTGGACTGCGACAACTATCAGGGCAACGCCGTGGTCAACTACACCGACGCCGAAACCCCCTTCACCCGCATCATCGAGCACAAGCACTTCGTCTTCGGGACGGGGCCGAAAACGGTCATCAGCCGGGAATATTCGGCCGAGTGGCAGGTGGGGCAGGAGCCCTATTATCCCGTCAACACGCCCGAAACGGCCGCTTTGTATCAAAAGTACCGGGCGCTTGCCGCCGCGCAGAACAGGGTCGTTTTCGGCGGCCGGCTGGGCGAGTTCAAGTATTACGACATGGACGCGGTCATCCGTTCCGCCCTCGACGCCGTCGGGCGCGAATGCGCGACGCAGACGAAATGAGGCAGACTGTGAACCAACCGTTTATTTCCATCACGCTGGTGTGCTACAATTACGCCCACCTGCTCCACCGGGCGCTGGACGCCATCGGCCGGCAGACCTTCCGCGACTTTGAAGTGATCTTCGTGGACAACGGCAGCACCGACGATTCGATGGCGGTCGCGCGCGCCTTTTTCGACGCTCATCCTGACGTGGACGCCACTCTCATCCGCAACGACGACGCCGATCACTCCAACGCCTTCGGAGAGAACCTCGCCGCCTCCCGCGCGCGGGGTGAATACCTGATGTTCCACGACGCGGACGACTGGATGGACGACGACTGCCTGGAGAAGCTGGCCGCCGAAGCGCGGCGCAGCGACGCCGACCGGGTCGTGTGCGCCTTCCGCGACGTGGACGACAGCGGCCGCGTCACCCAGGTGCAGGCCATCGGCGCGGTGCGCAGCAAGTGGTACTTCGGGATGCAGCAGGGCAACCTCTTCCGCCGCTCCCTGTACGAGGAGAAGGGGCTGCGCACACTGGATTCCGTCTTTCTCGACGCCATCAAGACCTTCGCCTTCAACGTATGGGCGGAGAAGGTCGGCTTTGTGGAGGAGCCGTGCTACAACTACCTCGTCCACACCGACTCCACCTCCCGCAACAAGCAGCTCCACATCGGCATGTGGGACACGCCGCGCAAATCCTTCGCCGTGATCCTCGACGCCCTGTGCGAGACCTACGCGCTCTGCCCCGAGGCGGAGAAGCCCCTCGCGCAGCGGCAGATCATGAAGCTGTATTACTCCTATATCTACCAGTTCCTGCGGGTCGCGCCCCTCAAGGAAACGCTCGCGAGCTACGACCGCCTGCGTGCCATGATGGAGGCCAAGCAGCCCGGTTACCGGAAGAATCCCTACGTCACGCTCTCCGCGCGGTCGGGCAACCGCTTTTACGCCCGGCTGGTCCTGTGGGGCTCGGTGACCTGCGAGCGGCTGCGGCTGATGAAGCCGGCGCTGTGCGTCTATCACGCCGTCAGCAAGCTGTTCTATATTCCCGTCTAAAGGGAGAGTCCGATCCGTGAATTATCAAAAGCAGGCATTTTACAATACGGTGGGCAACGTCGTCTATCTCGGCTGCACCTGGCTGCTGACGGTGCTGGTCGTCCGTCTGTCCGGCTTTGAGGACGCGGGCGTGCTGGGGCTGGCCATGTCGGTAGGCAACGTGTTCTATTTCATCGGGATGTACGGGATGCGCTCCTTCCAGTCCTCCGACGCCACCCACCAGTACAGCGCCGACGTTTACCGCCGCACCCGATGGGTGACGGTGGGCGCTTCGCTGGCGATGTGCGCGGTCTACCTGGGCGTGTCCCTGCTCACCGGCTCGCTGAGCGGATACTCGGCGCTGGCGATCTTCCTCTATCTCATTTACCGCAGCTTTGAGGCGGGCTCCGACGTTCTCTTCGGAGAACTGCAAAAGGACGGCCACCTGGAGGTCTGCGGCCTTTCTATGTCCGTCAAGGGCGTGCTCAGCGTGGGGATCTTCTCTCTGCTGATCCGGCCCCTTGGGCTCAACGCCGCGCTCGCCGGCCTGTGCGTGCTGGCGGGGGCAATCTGGCTGCTCTACGACCGGCGGCGCTTTCGCGCCCTTCACCGGGAGCCGGATTCGCCTGCGCCCGGCACCCTGAAGGGTCTGCTCGTGCAGGGATTTCCTCTGCTGCTGACGACCGTGTTTCCCATCGCCGTGACGGCGTTGCCCCGGCTGGCGCTGGAGCATTATCAGGGGGAGGCCATGCTGGGCATTTACGCCAGCATCTGCACCCCGACCGTGATCATCACCACGCTGGTGCCCAACATCCTGACCCCCTTTATGACGCTTTACGGCAAGCTGGTCGCGCAGAAGGAGTACGGCAAGCTGGTGCGCTACCTTCTGCTGAGCATGGCGCTGACGGCCGCGCTGGGAGCGGCCGCCTGCCTGCTGGCGTGGCCGCTGGCCGATTGGGCGCTCAGTCTGCTCTACGGGGAGGAGATCCTGACCCACACCTATCTGTTTATCCCCCTGATCGTCGCAACGACGGTCTACGCGCTGTCCATGTGCGGCAATTCGGTGCTGATCCCCCTGCGTTCATCGGGCGCGCTGATCGCCTGCGCGGGCGCGGCGCTGGCCGTCAGCGCCGGCGTCAGTTATCCTTTTACCCGGATCTGGGGCATGATGGGGACGGTGGTCGCCTTCGGCCTGCCCTTCCTGGTCCAGCTCGTCCTTCAGTTGATCTGCGTGGGCGTCATTGTCGGCCGCCGCGCCAAACGGAACGAACAGGAGGTCCGCCATGGAACGTAAGAGCGCCTGGCCGCTTCGGCTGGCTTACCTCTATCTGGCGCTGCCGGTGGCCATCTTCTTCGCCGCCTGGCTGAGATGGTACTTTGCCCTGCCCCTGCTGGCGCTGCTCGGCTGGGGGCTGGTGAAGGCCATGCTCGACGCCCCCGCCGTCTGGCGCCCCGAGAAGGGCGGCCGCACGTTTTTCATCGGTCTGACCTGCGCGGCCGTGATCGTCGTTGCCGTCACCCTGTCGGGGGTGGGCGGCTTTATGTTCCAGAACAGCGACCATTATTGGCGCAACGCCATCTTCGACACCCTGCTCGAGTACGATTGGCCGGTGCTGGACGTCAACGCCGCCGGCCGGCCTGTGATGCTGGTCTATTACATCGGCTTTTGGCTGCCGGCCGCCCTGGTGGGCAAGGCCTTCGGCAGCGTGGCCGGCTATACCTTCCAGGCCATCTGGACGGTGGCGGGCGTGGGAATCACGTGGTCGCTGATCTGCGCCAAGCTCAAGCGGCACTCCGTCGTCCCTCTCGTGCTGTTCTTCTGCTTCAGCGGGCTTGACATCGTGATCCTGCTTCTCAAGGGCGTGCCGGTGACCTGGACCACCCATCTGGAGTGGGGGCTGGATCATTTCCAGTTCTCCTCCTTCACCACGCAGCTGTTCTGGGTGTTCAATCAGGCGGTGCCGGCCTGGGTCCTGACCCTCTGTCTGCTTTTGCAGGAAAAGAACGGCCACATGGTCTTTCTGCTTTCTCTCGCCATGATCAACTGCACCCTCCCCTTTGTGGGGATGCTCCCCATCGCGGCTACGATGGCGCTGACGCGCCGCTACGGCCGTGCACGGGGGAAGGCGCGCCTCATCGCCTGGCTCAAGGACACCTTCACCCCGATCAATCTGCTCTGCGGCGGGGCGGTCGGGATCGCCGGCTTCCTGTACGTGGCGAGCAACTCCCGCGCCACGTCGGGCGGCGAGGCCCAGAGCAGCGGCCCCGTCGGCCTGGTATGGCAGTCGTTCGACAGCTTTTGGGCCTTTCTGGTGCGGTACGGCGTCTTTCTGCTGTTTGAGGTGCTGCTCTACTTCTTCCTCGTGTTCAAGTACGAGAAGCGGGAACCGCTGTTTTGGGTGGCCGGCGTCAGTCTGTGCGTCATCCCGCTGTTTTCCGTGGGGATCAGCAATGATTTCTGTATGCGCGCTTCCATCCCCGCGCTGCTGGTCCTATATCTTATGGTTGCGAAATCCGTCGAACTGTCTTATAATAGAAAAGAAAACAGGATCCTGATCCCTCTGCTGATCTGCCTGGTCATCGGCGCGACTACCCCGGCGCACGAGGTCGGTCGCTCGATCGCTCAGACGGCGCGGGGGAATGTGTGGGCCGGTACCTTTCCCCTCATGCAGTCGGAGCACGACCAGAACTTTGTTGCCGAGGCGGAGGACAGTCTTTTCTACCGGTATATCGTCAAACGCTGAAGGAGGTCGGCCGTGCGCGGCCGGATCAATATGAAGATCAAGCTTTCGGATTACGTGGCGGACTTTCTGGTCGCCCACGGGATCGACACCGCGTTTTCGGTAACGGGCGGGGGCGCCATGCACCTCAATGATTCCCTCGGACACAGGGAGGGCCTTCACGTCCTCTATAATCATCATGAGCAGGCCTGCGCCATCGCGGCGGAGGCCTATGCGCGTATGTATAACCGGATCGCCGCGCTGTGCGTGACCACCGGGCCGGGCGGCACCAACGCCATCACGGGTGTGGTGGGCGGCTGGCTGGACTCCATCCCCATGCTGGTCATCTCGGGTCAGGTGCGCTACGATACCTCCGCGCGCGGCATGGGATTGCCCCTGCGCGCGGCCGGCGATCAGGAGTTCGACATCACCCGCGCCGTCGCCTGCATGACCAAATACTGTGAAATGATCGAGGATCCGCTTCGCATCCGCTACGCGCTGGAGAAGGCGCTCTATCTCGCCACCCACGGCCGGCCCGGCCCCTGCTGGATCGACATTCCGCTCAACTTCCAGGGCTGTACGATCGAGACGGACGACCTGCTGTCTTACGATCCCGCCGAGGACGCCGCCACCCTCCCGCCCGCCGTGGCGGAGGAAACGGTCGCCGAGGTGCTGCGCCGCATCAAGGCGGCCAAGCGCCCCGTTTTCTACGCCGGCAACGGCATCCGGCTCGCCGGGGCCTTCGACGTCTTTGAGCGGGTTGTGAAAAAGCTCAATGTTCCCGTCGTGACCGGCTGGGATAATATTGACATGATCCCCGACGACGACCCGCTGTACGTGGGCCGCGGCGGCATCATGGGCGACCGCGCCGGCAACTTCGCCGTGCAGAACAGCGACCTCGTCCTCGCCGTGGGCAACCGCCTGTCCATCCGCCAGGTGGGCTACAACTGGAAGACCTGGGCGCGCGAGGCCTTCGTCATCATGGTCGACGCCGACGCCGCCGAGCTGAAGAAGCCCACCCTCCACGTGGAAATGCCCGTCCACGCCGACGCGGGCGATTTCCTTCGCCGGCTGGAAAGCGCGATCGGCGAGGGGCCCTTCTACCCCGAAAACGGCTGGCAGGAGACGGGACGGCGCTGGAAAGCGACCTATCCCGTCGTGCAGAAGAAGCATTTTGAGGATACCCGTCTGACCAACGTCTACGCCTTCATCCGTACCCTCTCCGAGCGCCTGCCCGAGGGGTACGTCACCGTCGTCGGCAACGGGAGCGCCTGCGTGGTCGGCAGTCACGCCTACGTCATCAAGCGGGGACAGCGCTTTCTCATCAATTCCGCCATCGCCTCCATGGGCTACGATCTGCCCGCCGCCATCGGCGCCTGCTGTGCCATCGGGCGGAAGGAGCTGGTCTGCGTGACCGGAGACGGTTCCCTGCAGATGAACCTCCAGGAGCTGCAGACCATCCTGACCAATCGCCTGCCGATCAAGCTGTTCGTCATCAACAACGACGGCTACCATTCCATCCGGCAGACGCAGACCAATCTCTTCGGGACGCATACCAAGGTCGGCATCGGGCCGGAGAGCGGAGACCTGTCCTTCCCCGACCTGAGCAAGCTCGCCGCCGCCTACGGCTATCCCTATTTCCGCTGTGAGAGCAACGGGGAACTGACCGCCGCGCTGGACGCGACCTTTGCTGCGGACGGCGCCGCCATCTGCGAGGTCTTTGTCAGCCCTGAGCAGTTCTTTGAGCCCAAGAGCGCGACCAAGCGCCTGCCCGACGGCACGCTGGTCAGCCCGCCGCTGGAGGATCTGGCTCCTTTCTTGCCCAGAGAGGAGTTGCTGAGCAATCTTTTCATCGAGCCCGTGAAGGAGTGATCTCTTGACTACCGCTGTTGTGACCGGAGCCACCGGGATGATCGCCTCCGCCCTCATCCGCGTGCTGGTGGAGCAAGGGGTGCGCGTGATCGCCCTGTGCAAGCCGGGCGAGCCCCGCGGGGACGCCTTCTTCTCCTCGCCGCTGGTTCGGGCCGTCGACGTCGATATTTCCGCGCTGTCCGACGCGGCCGGCAGGATCGGCGAGACATGCGACGTCTTTTACCATTTCGCGTGGCTGGGGACGTTCGGCGGGGAAAGAGACGACGCCTATCTGCAAAACGATAACGTCCGCTTCACCCTCGACGCCGTCAAGCTGGCGCACGCGCTGGGCTGCACCTGTTTCGTGGGCGCCGGCTCCCAGGCCGAATACGGCGCCGCCGAGGGCGACCTGACCCCCGACACCCCGACCGACCCCGTGACCGGCTACGGCGTGGCCAAGCTGGCCGCCGGCAAGCTCAGCCGGATGTACGCCCAGCGCCTGGGCCTCCGCCACGTCTGGGCCCGCATTCTCAGCGTCTACGGCCCCAAGGGCAACCCCGACTCCATCGTTCCCGCCACCGTCCGGCGCCTGCTGAACGGCGAGCACTGCGCCTTTACCAAGGGGGAGCAGCTGTGGGATTTTCTCTACTGTGACGACGCGGGCCTGGCCTTCTTCCTGATGGGGGAGAAGGGGCGCGACGGCGCCGTTTATCCTCTCGGCTCGGGTCAGCCCCGGCTGTTGGCCGACTACATCCGCGCCATGCGTGACGTCGTCGCGCCGGACGCCTCCCTCGGCTTGGGGGAGCTGCCCTACCCGCCCCACGCCGCTATGCGGCTGTGCGCCGATCTGACGGCGCTCCGGGCCGATACCGGCTTCGCCCCGCAGATCTCCTTTGAGGAAGGCGTGCGGCGCACCGCGGACTGGATCCGGGAACAACTCTAATACAACGAGGGATCGACATGGAAAACAAAAAGAAGAAAGTCAGCGTTCTCATCCCCTGCTTTAACGAAGAGGAAAACGTCGGCCCCATGAGCGCCGCCATCCAGAATGTGTTTACGGTGGATCTGACCCAGTACGACTGGGAGCTGATCTTCATCGACAACGATTCCAAGGACCGCACCCGCGAGATCCTGCGGGAGATCTGCGCCAAGGATCCCCATATCAAGGCCATCTTCAACGTCAAGAACTTCGGCCAGTTCAACTCCCCCTACCATGGCATCCTGCAAACCACGGGTGACTGCGTGATCTCCATGGTCTGCGATTTCCAGGACCCCATCGAGCTGATTCCCCAGTATCTCCAGGCCTGGGAGGAGGGGTACAAGATCGTCATCGGCATCAAATCGGGCAGCAAGGAGAACCGCATCGTCCGCATTGCCCGCACCATCTACTACAAGATGATCAAGAAGTTCTCCACCGTGGAGCAGATCGAGCATTTCACCGGCTCCGGGCTGTATGACCGCAGCTTTATCGAGGTGCTTCGCGGCCTGAACGATCCGACGCCCTTCCTGCGCGGGATCGTGGGCGAGCTTGGCTTCCGCCGCAAGGAGATCGAGTACGTCCAGCCGAAGCGCCGCGCCGGCAAGACGCACAACAACTTCTACAGTCTGTACGACGCCGCCATGCTCAGCTTCACCAGTTACACCAAGGTCTCGATCCGCCTGGCCACCTTCCTGGGCCTGCTGATGTGCTTCCTCGGCGTGGGAGGCGTGATCGCGGCGCTGATTGTCCGCTTTGCGGCGGGGATCGACGTGGGCTGGTGGCCTGTCGTGATCGCCATGGACCTGTTCAGCGGCATTTTGCTCACCTTTATGGGCCTGATCGGCGAATATATGGCGACCGTCACCTCCAAGGTCATGCACCGTCCTCTCGTCGTGGAGGAGGAGCGGATCAACTTCTGACCGGTAACGATAAGCGCCCCCTCGGCCATGCCGAGGGGGCGCTTTGCTGTGCTTTTTATTCTGCCTCCAGCTTGGCGACGGTGAGCTTGGCGGCCTTGTAGATGTCGCCGCAGCCGAGGGTCAGGATGAGATCGCCCTCGCGCGCGTTCTGCGCCAGGTAGGCGGCGATCTCCTCAAAGGTGGAGAACCATACGCTGCCGTCGATCCGGGCGGCCAGGTCGGCCGAGGACACGCCGTAGGTGTTGACCTCGCGGGAGCCCATGATCTCGCTGAGCACGACGTGGTCGGCCAGGCGCAGCACCTGGGCGAAATCATCCATGAGCATGACCGTGCGGCTGTAGGTGAAGGGCTGGAACACAGCGATCACGCGTTGATAGGGCAGGCGCTGGGCGGTCTCCAGCGTGGCTCGCAGCTCGCTGGGATGGTGAGCGTAGTCGTCCGCGACGGTGATCCCGCGGCCGCGCCAGAGGATCTCGAAGCGGCGCTTGGCACCCGTAAAGGCGGCCAGTCCCCGCCGGACGGCTCCGGCGTCCGCCCCCACCGTCATGGCCGCGGCGGCCGCGGCGACGGCGTTGAGGACGTTGTGGCGGCCGGGCACCTTCAGCTCGATCTCGCCCAGATCCTCCCCCCGGCGCGTCAGGCGAAAGGCGCCGTACGCGCCGTCGACGTCGTGCACGTCTACGGGGCGGAAGTCGCACACCTCGCCGCAACCGAAGGTGACGAGCTTGCCCTGCGCCCCCGCGGCGGCGCGCATGGCCCTCTCGTCGTCGCCGTTGACCACGGCGGCGCGGGTGGCGGAGCCGAGGAAGCGGCCGAAGGAACCGATCAGGCGGTCCATGGTCTTGAAGTATTCCATGTGGTCGTCGTCAACGTTGAGCAGGACGGCCACGTCGGGCGAGGTCTTGAGAAAGGTGTCCACGTATTCGCAGCTCTCGACCACCAGATGCTCGCTGTGCCCCACGCGGCAGTTGCTCCCGATGGCGGGCAGGACGCCGCCGATGACGGCGGAGGGATCCATCCCGCTCTCCAGCAGGATGAGGGTGATCATGGACGTAACGGTGGTCTTGCCGTGGGTGCCGGACACGCCGATGACGTCGTCGAAGCGGCGGGTCACGGCGCCCAGCAGATAGGAGCGCTCCAGGGTCGGGATGCCCCGTCGGTTGGCCTCGACCAGTTCGGGATTGTCCTGCTGTATGGCGGCGGAATAGATCACCAGATCGGCGTCGCCGACGTTCTCGGCCCGGTGGCCCATCGCCACGGGGATGCCGAGCGCTTTGACCCGATCCAGGGTATAGGAGGGATTGTTGTCCGACCCGGTGAGCGTGTGCCCCAGGCCGTGGAGCAGTTCGGCCAGCGGGCTCATGCCCGAGCCGCCGATGCCGATCATGTGGATCCGCTTGGCATTTCGGATCATCAGATCGTATGCCATGGGCTGTTTCATGCTGTCGTCTCCTTCCGACAAAGGTGCCTTGGTTATTATACCGCGTTTTTGTGATAAAAGAAAGCCCCTTTTTTGCCGCACCCGCGCGCGGGTTCTTTCATAGGATGGAGGGAAAGGGGAGAGTGGGATGAAAGCACCACCTGTCGCCCTCATCGGCGGCGACGCGCGCAGTCTCTATCTGGCGCGGAAACTGTCCGAATGGGGCCTGCCCGTGAGCCGTGCGGCGCTCTGCGGTGAGGATCTGCCATGGCAGAGGGCCGCCTTACGCGCCGTGATCGTCCTGCCCACGCCTTTGACGAAAGACGGCAGGGCGCTCTTCGCACCCGACGCGGGGGAGGAGATCGCCCTGGACGCCCTGCTCGAGCGGGTGTGTCCCGGCGCCCGACTTTTCGGCGGCGGCTGGCCTGAGACGCTTCGCGCCGCCGCTGAACAGAAGGGCTGTCGCGTGCACGACTTTCTGGCATTGGAGTCGGTCGCCCGTGCCAACGCCGTCCCCACCGCCGAGGGGGCGATCGCCCTGGCAATGGACAACAGCCCCGTCACCATCGACGGCTCGCGCTGTGTCGTGGCCGGCTGCGGTCGGTGCGGGCGCGCCCTGGCGGTTCGCCTGCGTGCGCTCGGCGCCGAGGTCACCCTGACCGCGCGAAAGCGCCGACACCGGCTGTGGGCCCGTCTGCACGGGATGCGCTCTTTGCCCACCGCGCGGCTGGCAGAGGCCGCGGCCGGCCAAGACTTTCTTTTCAATACCGTGCCCGCGCGCGTGGTGGGCGACGAGGTGCTGACCTCGCTTCCCGAGGCGTCGCTGACCGTCGAGCTGGCCTCCCGCGCCGCCGGCGTCGATCTTGAGGCCGCTGCGGCGCTGGGGCGGAGGGCCATCTACGCGCCCGGTCTGCCCGGCAAGGTTGCCCCCGCCACTGCCGCCGACGTCCTCTGCCGCGCGGTCATTGACATTCTCAGGGAGGAATATCCATGGATCGACCGAGAGTAGGGTTCGCGGTGTGCGGCTCATTCTGCACCCTGGACCGCGCCCTCAAGGAAATGGAAGCACTGGCGGAGGAATGGGATCTGTATCCCGTCGCCTCGCCCATCGTACAGAGAACCGACACCCGTTTCGGCAGGGCTGAAGCATGGCTGACCCGCATGGAAACGGCCGCTGGGCGCCCCGTTGTCAGGACGGTGGCCGAGGCCGAGCCCATCGGGCCCAAAAAGCTGCTCGACGCGCTGGTCATCGCCCCCTGCACGGGCAACACGCTGGCCAAGCTGGCCGCCGGCGTGACCGACACCTCGGTCACCATGGCCGCCAAGGCCCACCTGCGCAACGGTCGACCTCTCATCCTCGCGCCCGCCACCAACGACGCGCTTGGCGCCGCCGCCAAGAACGTCGGCGCCCTGCTCAACGCCAG
>CAMHOI010000011.1 GCA_946186725.1 uncultured Clostridia bacterium | reverse complement strand
GCCGGCGTACCGCTCGGGCACGGCGTAGTCGGGCTCGGTGACGGTCAGCTGCCAGTCGGCGCCGGCGGAGGTGATGTCGCCCCGGCACTCGTCCACCCGGGTGACGACGTTGCGCCGCCAGTTGCCCTCAAACTCGAAGCGGTACCAGTACAGCCCCGCCTGCGCGGGCGTGAAGGACGTCTCCCAGTGCTGAAAGCGGTCTTCGGTCCCGGCGTGGGTCAGGGAGAGCCAACGAGCGTCCTCTCCCTCCCGCCGCATGACCAGCCACGCTTCGCAGCAGTGACAGTCCTCATGCAGGAGCAAAGAAAAGCGCAGACCGACCCCCGCCTTCACGGGAGTCGTCTGCGACAGATAGAAGGGATCGCGGTTGTTGAAAACCTCGTTCATTTACTTTCCGACCTTTTTCAGGTTCCAGATCTCGCGGTTGTAGTCCTCGATGACCCGGTCGATGGAGAAGCGGCCGGCGCCGGCGATGTTGGCCAGCGACATCCTGCGCCACGCGGGCTGATCCAGATAGAGGCGGCTTGCCTTCTCCTGTGCCTCGCAGTAGGAAAGGAAATCGGCCAGGACCATATAGTAGTCGCGGTGAATCAGATTCTCGGCCAAAGGAGCGAAGCTGACCCCGCCGATCTCGCCGTGCAGGAAGTCGACGGCGCGGCGGATGCGCTCGTGATTGGCGTAGAACGCCTCGGGATGATACCCCTGTGCGCGCAGGGCGTCCACCTCGTGGGCGAGCATACCGAAGATGAGGATGTTGTCGTCGCCGACGGCCTCGTGGATCTCGACGTTGGCGCCGTCCTCGGTGCCCAGGGTCACGGCGCCGTTGAGCATCAGCTTCATGTTGCCGGTGCCCGACGCCTCGGTGCCGGCCAGAGAGATCTGCTCGCTGACGTCGGCGGCGGGCATGAGCAGCTCGGCCAGCGTGACGCGGTAGTCCTCCACGTAGACCACGCGCAGCTTCTCCCGGATGCGGGGATCGGCGTCGATGACCTCGGAGAGCTTGCAGATCAGCTGGATGATCTGCTTGGCCACGAAGTAGCCGGAGGCCGCCTTGGCGCCGAAGAGATAGGTCTTGGGCGTGAAAGGCGCGTCCGGGTTTTCCCTCAGGGTAAGGTAGTCGTCGATGATGTGCAGGGCGTTGAGGTGCTGGCGCTTATACTCGTGCAGGCGCTTGACCTGCACGTCGAAGAGACTGTCCGGGTCGAGCACGGGGCCGCCCGCGCGGGCCACGTAGTTGGCCAGGCGCACCTTATTGTCCCGCTTGACGGCGGCCAGCCGCTCCAGGAAGGCGTCGTCGCCGGCCAGCGCGCCGAGCTTTTCCAGCTCGGAGGCGTCCTTGACGAAGCCCTTGCCGATCTGCTCCTCGATGAGGGCGGTCAGCTTGGGGTTGGCCTGGCAGAGCCAGCGGCGGTGGGCGATGCCGTTGGTGACGTTGGTAAACTTCTCCGGCATGATGCGGTAAAAGTCGTGGAATACGGTATCCTTGAGGATGTCGCTGTGCAGGCGGGAGACGCCGTTGACCTTGTGACCGGCGGCGACGCTGAGGTTGGCCATGCGCACGACGCCCTCCTCCACAATGGCGACGCGGTGGCACAGCCCGGGATCGCCCGTCCGGCTGAGCACGTCGCTGCGGAAGCGACGGTCGATCTCCTTGACGATCTGGTAGATGCGGGGCAGGCGGTGGCGGAACATATCCTCACCCCAGCACTCCAGCGCTTCCTTCATGACGGTGTGGTTGGTGTAGGCGACGGTGCGGTTGACGATCCGCCAGGCGTCATCCCAGCCCAGGCCGCACTCGTCCATCATGATGCGCATCAGCTCGGGCACGCACAGGGCGGGGTGGGTATCGTTGATATGGATGGCGACCCGGTCGGGCAGACTGTCCAGCGAGCCGCAGGTCTGCAAATGGCGGCGGACGATGTCCTGAATGGAAGCGGAAACGAGGAAATACTGCTGACGCAGGCGCAGACTCTTGCCCTCGGCGTGGTTGTCAGCGGGATAAAGCACCTTGCTGATGACCTCGGCCATGGCGTTCTGCTCCACAGCGCGCAGGTACTCGCCCTGGTTGAACAGACTCATATCGAAGCCGGGGGCGCTCGCCGACCAGAGACGCAGCACGCTGACGGCCTTGCCGTCCTTGCCGGCGATCATCATGTCGCTGGGGGTCGCCCTGACCGCGGTGGCGTTGCGGTGCTCGACGTGGTGGAAGCCGTTGTCCCACCACTCGTCAACGTAGCCGTCAAAGTTGACAGTCAGCGCCAGCTCCGGCCTCTCTTCAAACCAGACCGCGCCGCCGGGGAGCCAGAAATCGGGCATCTCCATCTGCCAGCCGTCGACCAGCTTCTGACGGAAAATGCCGTACTCGTACTTGATGGAGTAGCCCATGGCGGGATACTCCCCCGTGGCGAGGCCGTCCATAATGCAGGCCGCCAGGCGGCCGAGGCCGCCGTTGCCCAGGCCGGCGTCGGGCTCCAGCTCATAAAGAGCATCCAGATCGACGTCCATCTCCTTCAGCGCGCCGCGGAAGGCGGACTCCAGATTGAGGTTGTAAAGCGTGTTTTTCAGGGAGCGGCCGAGCAGGAACTCCATACACAGGTAGCAAACCTGCTTGCGCTCCTGGGCGAGCGCCCGCTTCTCAAAATCGGCGCGCACGCCGCTCATCACGTCGTTGAGCACCATGACGCAGGCCTGATAAAACAAATCGTCGGAGGCGGTCTCCGGCGTATGGGAAAAAGCCGTGTTCAGTTTCTGACGGATCCGCTCCGTCACCTCGGCCTTGGTCAGTCTCTTCACGCTGCCGTTCACTCCTTGCAAAAAGATCAGCCGTTTGTTCCCGATCATCATACACCATTCCCTATAAAAAATCAAGAGGGGCTTACCATTGCTTTTTCCCTCGGATTTTGTGTATCCTGTCCAAACACCGCGCGCGAATACGCGATCATATTGGAAAGTTTTTGATTAAATCCCCAAAATTTCGGGCCGAATCGGCTCTCAAGCCGGCCCGGCGGGAGCAGTTGAAGGTTGTAATCCCGGGCGGGATGTGCTATAATAGCCGCACGGCAGCCCGACGGGCGCCGGAGCACGCCTTGCTTCCACCACCGTAGTATACGCAGGAGGGATCACTTTATGGCAAACAAAGTCCGCATCAGCGCAGACAGCACGGTTGACCTGTCGCCCGAGCTTCTGGAGAGATATTCCATCGCGGTGTGCCCGCTCGCGGTCACCATGGGCGATCAAACGCTGGACGACAACGGCGTGGACGTCCATCCCGCCGATCTGTTCGAGTATACCCGCCGCACCGGCCTGCTGGCCAAGACGGCCGCGCAGAGCACCGAGTACTACGCCGACTACTTCCGCAAGCTGACCGCCGACGGCAGCGAGGTCATCCACTTCACCATCAGCGGCTCCATGTCCAGCGCCCTCACCTTCTCCTGCCTGGCGGCCGAGGAGGTCGGCAACGTCCGCGTCGTTGACAGCCAGAACCTGTCCACCGGCATCGCCCTGCTGGTCATCAAGGCCGCCGAGATGGTCGCCTCCGGCATGGACGCCGAAAGCATCGTCAAAGAGATCGAGATCCTGCGGCCCCGTGTGGACGCCTCCTTCGTCATCGACACTCTCGAGTTCCTGCACAAGGGCGGCCGATGCTCCACCGTGGCCATGCTGGGCGCCAACGTTCTCAAGCTCAAGCCCTGCATCCAGGTCAAAAACGGCGCCATGGACGTTGGGAAGAAATACCGCGGCAAGGTCGAGAGCGCCTTTCGCGAGTACGCACGCGACGCCCTGCACGATCCCGACGACATCGACCTGTCCCGCGTCTTCGTGACCCACACCTGCGGCCACGACGCCCCCATCGCCCGCGAGATCGCCGAGGAGGTCAGGGGCATCCTCCCCTTCGAGGAAGTCCTCATCACCGACGCGGGCTGCACCGTCTCGGCCCACTGCGGGCCCGGGACGCTGGGCGTCCTCTTCATCCGCAAGAGCGACAAGAAATAACCATGATCGTACTGGCCATCGGAGACGTGGTCGGCAGCGCCGGCTGCGAGTATCTCCGCCGCGTCCTTCCCTCCCTCAAGCGGGAGCACGGGGTCGATCTGGTCGTCGCCAACGGCGAAAACGCCCACGACGGCAACGGCCTCCTCCCCGCCGACGCCGAGCACCTGCTCGCCTCGGGGGTGGACGTCGTCACGGGCGGCAACCACACCTTCCGCCAAAAGGGCGTCTGGGACCTGCTCGACGAGAGCGAGCGCGTCCTGCGCCCCGCCAACTACCCCGACGCCGCGCCCGGAAGGGGCTTCGCGCTGGTGGACATGGGCTATCTCACCGTGGCCGTCCTCAATCTGATGGGCACGGCGTTTCTGGAGCCCCTCGCCTGCCCCTTTGAGGCGGCCGACCGTCTGGTCGAGCGGGCCGGGCGGGAGGGGGCGAGGATCATCCTGGTGGACTTCCACGCCGAGGCGACCGCCGAAAAGAAGGCGCTGGGGTTCTACCTGGACGGGCGAGTGAGCGCCCTCTTCGGCACCCACACCCACGTGCAGACCTCGGACGCGCAGATCCTGCCCGCCGGCACCGGCTACCTGACCGACCTGGGCATGACCGGGCCGGCGATCTCGGTGCTCGGGGTCAAGCCCGAGGCCTCCATCGCCCGCATGAAGGACAAGCTGCCCGCCCGCTTCGTCAACGCCGAGGGGCCCTGCCTGCTGGAGGGCTGTCTCTTCGAGATCGACAACAAGAGCGGCCTGTGCCGCTCGGTCACCCCCGTCAGGGTGAGGGAATAGGATCGCAGCCAGCGCCCCCGGCCGTCCGGCCGGGGGCGCTTTCGGTTTCAGCGCACGGTTGATTTTTCGACCCTTATATGATAAGATAGAGTGAGTTTATTTATTCCGGAAGGAGTTTTGACCTATGATCTACGCAGCCGTACTGGCCGGGGGCATCGGTTCCCGGATGCAGAACACCGATCTGCCCAAGCAGTTCCTCGAGCTGGGGGACAAGCCCATCCTGCTGCACACAGTGGAAAAATTCCTGATGAACGCCCGCGTCGACCGGGTCTATATCGGCATCAACCCCGACTGGCAGACCTACTGCGAGGATCTCGTGCGCAAGCACCTGGGCGACGGGGAGCGGATCACCGTCGTGCCGGGCGGCAAGGACCGCAACGGCACCATCATCAACGTCATCGCCGCCATCGAGGCCGAGCGGGGCCTCACGGACGAGGACATCCTGCTCACCCACGACGCCGTGCGCCCCTTCGTGACCCAGCGCATCATCGACGACAACATCGACGCCGCGCTCGCCTGCGGCGCGTGCGACACCGTGGTACGGGCCTCGGACACCATCGTGCGCTCCGAGGACGGCGAGACCATCACCGAGATCCCGCCCCGCGACCCCCTCTATCAGGGCCAGACCCCTCAATCCTTCAACCTGAAGCTGCTCAAGGCCTGCTTCGACGAGATGACGGAGCAGGAGCGGGCCATCCTCACCGACGCCTGCAAGATCTGTGTGCTCAAGGGGCGGCCCGTCAAACTGGTGAAGGGCGAGGTGCTCAACTTCAAGATCACCACCGTGGGCGATTATCAGCTGGCGCGCGCCATGCTGATGATGAAATAAGCGCGAAAAGGGAGTGACCGAGCGTTGATCAACTATGTCTATCAGCTCATCGCGCCGCGCACCATCACCGTCAAATACAAGGCCCTCGATCTCTCGCCCGACCGCGTGATCGTGCGGCCCGACTATATGGCCATCTGCCACGCCGACCAGCGGTACTATAAGGGCGAGCGGGACGCCGCCGTCCTCAAGAAAAAGCTGCCCATGGCCCTCATCCACGAGGCGACCGGGCGGGTCGTGCGCGATCCGACGGGGCATTTTTCCGTGGGCGAGCGGGTGGTCATGATCCCCAATCAGCCCGGCACCCCGCTGGAGGGCGTCTATCCCAACTACCTGCGGGACAGCCGCTTCTTCTCGAGCGGGTACGACGGCTTCATGCGGGAGCTGGTCGACCTGCCGGCCGACCGCGTCGTCTCCTGCGAGGGGGTCGACCCCGTGCAGGCCGCCGTCAGCGAGTTCATCAGCGTGGCCTTCCACGCCGTCGCCCGCTTCGAACGCGCCGTGCAGACGCCCGTCGGGCGGATCGGCGTGTGGGGGGACGGCGGACTGGGTTACCTGGTCAGTCTGGTGCTCAAGCACCGCTTCCCCGAGGCGAAGATCTGCGTCATCGGGCTGGACGAGGTCAAGCTCTCCCGCTTCACCCACGCGGACGAAACGTACAATTCCACCGCCCTGCCCGGGGATTTCGCCGTCGACCACGCCTTTGAGTGCTGCGGCGGAAGCGGATGCTACTACGCGGGCAACCAGGTCATCGACGTCATCCGGCCCCAGGGCGTGCTCATGCTCATGGGCGTGTCCGAAAAGGAGGTCCCCTACAACACCCGCATGGTGCTGGAGAAGGGGCTGACCCTCGTCGGGTGCAGCCGCTCCGACCGGCCCGATTTCGAGGCCACGGTCGCCTTCCTGCGCGCGCCGGGCATGGCCCAGCGGGTGGCGCGCATGATCTCCGAGGTGGTCGAGGTCCACTCCATCGACGACATCTACCGCGCCTTTGACCGCGACCTGACCAACCCCTTCAAGACCGTCCTCCACTGGGATCTGTGAGGTGAAGTCCGTGTTCCGCAGTCTTGCCGCCGTGGTTGGCACCAACGTCCGTCACGCCGGACAGACCTTCCACATGGCGCTCATCGAATTGAAGAAGACCTACGCCTCCTCCTCGCTGGGGCTGGTGTGGGCCGCAGTCAAGCCGACCCTGTTCATCCTGGTCTACTGGTTCGGCATCCAGTTCGGCATCCGGGGCGGCAAGGATGACCCCGGCGAGCCCTTCCTGCTCTGGCTGATCGCGGGGATCCTGCCCTGGTTCTTCATCTCCGAGTGCCTGGTGCAGGGCGGCACCAGCATCCGCCGTCACCGCCATCTGGTGACCAAGGCGGTCTTCCCCGTCGCCACCATCCCCACCATCACCGAGATCTCCCTCTTCCTCGTCCATTTGGGGCTGTTGGTCGCGGCGACGGTCGTTTTTGCCGTCACGGGGCGGCTGACCTGGGCCTTCCTTCAGATCTTCTACGGCGCGGTCTGCCTCTTCCTGCTGATGTGGGTGCTGGATCTCTTCTTCTCGGCGCTGGTCGTGGTCAGCCGCGACTTTGAATATTTCCTCAAATCGGCCGTGCAGGTGCTTTTCTGGCTCTCGCCCATCCTGTGGCGGGTGGACCGGATCCGAGAGTACCGCTGGCTCTACTGGATCGTGCGCGCCAACCCCATCAGCTACGTCATCGAGGTCTACCGCGACGCCTTCTTCGGCCGCGTGTGCTTCGTCCACACCGCCCAGCTGGCCTGCTTCTGGGCGGAGATGATCGTCGGCGTCCTGCTGGCCTGCTTCGTCTACAAGCGGCTGGAGGGCGAGTTCGCCGACATTCTGTAAAGGAGGGATCCGCATGGAAGCCGCCGTTACCGTATCCCACCTGAGCAAGCAGTACAAGCTCTACTCCTCCCCCCTGCGCCGGATCACCGATTCCCTCTTCGGCACCAAATCCTATCAGGAGTTCACGGCGCTCGACGACATCGATCTGGTCTTCCCCAAGGGGGAGGTCATCGGCATCCTCGGCAAGAACGGGTCGGGCAAGTCCACTCTGCTGAAGATCATCACCGGCGTCACGCGGCCCACCACGGGCAGCGTAACGGTCAACGGGCGGATCGCCGCCATGCTGGAGCTGACCGCCGGCTTTGACCCCGAACTGACCGGCATCGAGAACATTTACCTGAAAGCCCTCTCCATGGGCATCCCGCGGGAGGACATCAAAGAAAGACTGGACGACATCATCTCCTTCGCCGACATCGGGGAGCACATCCACGAGCCGGTGCGCACCTACTCCAGCGGCATGAAGTCCCGCCTGGGCTTCGCCGTCTCCGTCCACGTCGATCCCGATATCCTCGTCGTCGACGAGGTGCTGGCGGTGGGGGACGACGTCTTCCGTCTGAAATGCATCGAGCGGATGAAGCAGTTCCGCCAGCAGGGCAAGACCATCCTCTTCGTCAGCCACTCCCTGTTCACGGTCAAGGCCTTCTGCACCATGGGCCTCTGGCTCAAGGAGGGCAAGCAGATGGCCTACGGCGAGCTGGGGCCGGTCATGCGGCAGTACGAGCTGTTCCTCAAGGAGGAGAAAGCCAGGACTGTCAAGGTCCGCCGCGCCGAGGGGAAGGACGCGCCCGTCGAAAAGTCGGATATCCTCGCCGTGCGGCACGTCCGCCTGCTCAACGAGATCGGGGAGGAGACCGATACCTTCGCCTGCGGCGAGGACGTGACGGTCGCCTTTGAGTACGAGGTCAAGCGCCCCATCGACCACCTCAACTTCGGCATCACCCTGCGGGACGCCGAGGAGCGGGAGCTCTTCCTCAGCGAGCGGCGGGGACAGGCGCAGGCGCTCCACGCCGAGCCGGGCGTGCACACCATGCGCATCACGCTCAAGAAGCCCAACCTGCTCAACGGCCGCTACCTGCTGTCGGGCGAGCTGTGGGACAACGATTCCACCTTCTACGTCGGGTTCTGCAACAAGAGGCCCTTTACCATGGTGAGCGAGAGCTACCTGGGCAGCGGGGTCGTCCGCTTTGAGTACGAATTCCAAAACGATTGAGAGGAATATCCATGCCCACCGGTGATTATGCGCCCCGTGCGGAGGTCGGCGCCATCGCGCGGGAACGCGTGCAGCTCGTCCTGTACGGCGTACTGCGTCAGCTGCCGTCCGAGCAGGCCGCCTTCTTCCTGAAAAACGGGGAGGGGGAGGAAGTCGCGCTGACCGATCTGACCTGGCAGGAGGACAAGTTCCGCCTGCGCTTCAACGTCGTGACCGGGTACGGCGACCGCACCTTCCTGCCCGAGGGGGAATGGGATCTGATCCTGCGTCAGAAGGAGACCGGCGCGCTCTTCGCCGTGCAGGCGGGAGCGCCCCTCTTCCGCGACGAAGGGTGGAGCGACCGCTTCGTGCGCGCCCCGCGGGAGGAAAAGCTGGGCCGCTTCGCCATGGAATTCACCAAGGGGGAAAGCTACGACTACACCCTCATGCCCCGCGTGCGGGAGGGCGACCGTCTCTATTTCGGCGTCACCTATCTCCACCCAGAGCCGCTGAACGCCATCGGCCGCTTCAAAAAGCAAATGAAGAAGTGGTTCGGCCCCTTTCTCAACTCCTGCCTGCGGGCGGGCTTCTTCGCCGTCTATCGGCTGACCGCTCTCTTCACCCGTCACCGGGGCACCCGCCTGCTGTTCTGTTCCGATTCCCGCGCCGAGCTGTCCGGCAACATGAAGAACGTCTACGACCGTCTGGTCGAGAGAGGGCTGGACAAGCGGTTCCGGATCCGCTGCCTCTTCAAGGAATCGGTCAAGGCCCGCCGCTCCATCGGAGAAAAGTTCCGCGCGCCTTTCCTGCTGGCGAGGGCGGACATCATCCTGATCGACGACTTCAATCCCACCGTCAAGCAGCTGACCTTCAAGCCGGGGGTCAAGGTCATCCAGCTCTGGCACGCCTGCGGTGCCTTCAAGACCGTCGGCTTCTCCCGCACGGGCAAGCCGGGCGGCCCCTTCATCACCAACACCAACCACCGCGCCTACACCCACGCCATCGCCAGCTCCCGCCACGTCGCCCGCTTCTACGCCGAGGCGTTCGGAATGCGGCCGGAGGACGTCTACCCCACCGGGGTGCCCCGCACCGACGTTTTCTTTGACGAGGGCTGCCGCGCCGCCACCGCCGCCGCCATGCACGAGGCCTATCCGCAGACCGAAGGCAAGCGGGTCATCCTCTTCGCCCCCACCTTCCGGGGCAACGGCGCCAAATCGGGGCACTATCCCCTCCACCTGCTCGACTACGGCGCGCTGGCCTCCTTCTGTCGCCGCACCGGCAGCGTCTTTCTCTTCAAGATGCACCCCTTCGTGCACGATCCCGTGCTCATCCCCGAGGAGGACGCCGACGTCCTGCTCGACTGCTCCGACTCGCGGGAGATCAATGACCTGCTCTTCATCACCGACCTGCTCGTGACCGACTACTCCTCGGTCATTTACGAGGCCTCCATCCTCGATATCCCCATGCTCTTCTACGCCTTCGATCTGGAGCAGTACGTCGCCTCGCGGGATTTCTACGAGCCGTTTGAGACCTTCGTGCCGGGCCGGATCGTGCGGTGCTTTGACGAGCTGCTGACCGCCATAGAGGATGAGGACTATCAGCACGAAAAGGTCGCGCCCTTCCGGGAGCGCAACTTTGAATACCGCGACGGGCATTCCACCGACCGGGTGATCGACTGGCTCATTCTGGGCGACGTCCCGGAGGACAGGCGATGATCCCCCTGCACGACGCACGGCGGCAACGTTGCGCCTTCCTCCTCAACGAGGGGGAGCCGCTCTCCCTGACCTGGGTCAACGGCAGGGGCGAGCGCTGGGAGACCGGCGGACGGCTGGATCTGGCCTCGGGCTTCGGCGGCAGGCCGGTGCCCGGCGGCGAATGGCGGACGGCCGACGCCGAATGGAGCGCGGGCGAGCCCCTCTTCGCCGACCTGAGCGGGGACGGCACCCTCTACCGCGCCGCCCTGGGCCCCTGTGACGGCGGCGTGGCGCTGAACGTCGAATACCGGCCCCGCGCGATCCCTCTCAAGCAGCGGCTGGCCGACGCCGCCCTGAACCTGCTCTACCGGCTGGGGCGGCTGACGCCCGGAAAGGCCGACCGCTTCCTCTTCGCGGGGGACGCGCGCCAACGCGCCGACGGCAACGCCGCTTTTGTGCTGAAGGCCGCCGAGGCGCTGGGCCTGACCGAAGGCAAGAAGGTGACGACCGCCTACCGCGTCGGCAAGCAGGCCGCCTTTTACGCAAAAGTCGCCTTCCTCATGGGGCGCAGCGACACCCTCGTGACGGACGACTACTTCCCCCTGCTCTATCATCTGCGGCTGGCGGAGAGCGTGCGCGTGTTCCAGCTCTGGCACGCCTGCGGCGCCTTCAAGACCGTGGGCTACTCCCGCGCCGGCAAGCGGGGCGCCCCCCGCGTGGACGGCCCTACCCACCGATGCTACACCCACGTCGTCGTCAGCGCCGAGAGCGTGCGTCCCTGCTACGCCGAGGCCTTCGGCATCCCCCTCGACCGGGTGAAAGCGGTCGGCGTACCCCGCACCGACGTTTTCTTCGACGACAAATACGCCGCGCGGAAAAGAGCCGAGTTCGCTTCGGCCTTCCCGCGGGCGGCGGGCAAAACGGTTATCCTCTTCGCCCCCACCTTCCGGGGAGACGGGCGGGAGAGCGCCCACTACCCGACCGGGGCGATCGACTTCGGGGCGCTGGCCGACTTCTGCCGCCAAAACGGCGTCTACGTCGTCTTCAAGATGCACCCCTTCGTCAAGGACTTTGCCCTGCCCGAGGGATGTGAGGACGTCTTTGCCGACGCCGCCGCCACCCGGGAGATCAACGACCTCCTCTTTGCCGCTGACCGGCTGGTGACCGACTACTCCTCCGTCATCTACGAGGCGGCGCTTCTTGGTCTGCCGACGGTGTTCTACGTCTTTGACCGGGAGGAATACGTCGCCGCCCGCGATTTTTACCGGCCGTTTGAATCCTACGCCGCTCTCGGCGTGACCGCCGAAAGCTTCCCCGAGCTGTTGGACGCGCTGGCGGCCGATCCGCCCGACAGAGGCGCGATCGACGCCTGGCGGGAGGAGAACCTCGGCGCCTGCGACGGCGGCGCGTCCGAGCGGGTGGCCCGCTTACTTTTTACCGAAGGAGAATGACGATGAAACGCAAGGATTACATCAACTGGGACGAGTATTTCATGGGGGTGTCCCTGCTGGCGGCCCGCCGGAGCAAGGACCCCAACACGCAGGTGGGCGCCTGCATCGTGGACGAAAACAACGTCATCCTCTCCACCGGGTACAACGGCTTCCCCTACGGCTGCTCGGACGATGAGTTCCCCTGGGACCGCGAGGGGACGGACACCAAGTACAATTACGTCGTCCACGCCGAGCTCAACGCCATCCTCAACGCGGGAGGCCGCTCTCTCAAGGGGGCGCGCATCTACGTCGACCTCTTCCCCTGCAACGAGTGCGCCAAGGCCATCATCCAGAGCGGCATCCGCGAGGTGGTCTACCTCTACGACAAGTACGCCGACTCCATGGCCACCCTCGCCTCCAAACGGATGCTGACCGCCGCCGGAGTCAAGCTGACCCAACTGCACACCGACCTCGACGCCATCACGCTCAACTACCGCAAGCAGTGATCCCGCAACGCGCAAAAGCGCCCTCTCCGGCCGGAGAGGGCGCTTTTTTCATTTCTGCCTCAACCCCCCGGAGGGCGTCCCGGCGTTCGCGGAAGCCGCGGGGAATACTCTGCCACCCGGCGGCGGGCGGGTCACAGCCCCATCTTCTCCCTGAGGCCGGTCAGGGAGCGATCGTAGTCCTTTTGGGTGACGGCGCCGTGCGCAAGCAGGGTATCCAGCATCTTTTTCTGCTTTTCGTAAAGAGCAAGCGCGGCCGTTTTATCGGTAGCGGCGGGGGTAGCGTTGGGC
>CAMHOI010000010.1 GCA_946186725.1 uncultured Clostridia bacterium | reverse complement strand
ATCCTTGGAAAAATAGCCGATCAGTTTTGCGATGCCGAAAACTATCGTCACAGCGCCGATACCGACCCCGACAATTCGTGTCGATATTTCCGGCATTGCAATAAACAGGATCCCGACTATGCAAAACAGTACCGACGTGATAATATATCCGATCTTGGCAATACGCATCGGAACAACTGAACGCATCTTCATAAAGCATTTACCTCCCGTATTTTGTTTTTTCGTCAGGACGGCTCGTCCGCTTTGCGGATCCATATGATAATCGGTGTCTGCCGCCATCCCGCACACTCATCCGACTTCATAATCACCGCGTCGTTCACCAATACAGCATATTGTTCCTTCGTTCGCTTGTAAATGGACAAAAACATATCCCCTGCCTGATTTTCAGGCAGGGGATGTGTGAATGACTGATCTTCAGACAAACCGTTGCGGTTTGTCTGACTTTACGCTTCTTCGCAACGGTCGATCATTTCCTTGAGCATTCCTTTTTTGATATCCATAAGTCGTACGACAGCAGAACGGATATCGTCGCTCATATCGTTCCTTAACCAGTTTGAAACGATTCCGAATCCCAAACTGGAATAATAATTTTTCATGATATTCAAATCGTTTTCTTTAATTTTATGTCCCTTCAGTACAGCAGAAAGATACGTTTCGACGGCATAATCGCAAACTTTCCAAAGATACATTTCATAAATATTGCGATTTACCGAATGATAGATGTGCAAAACCGCCCGTTTTTTAGACAAGGCTGTATCAAGCACAGCTTGCAGACAATCTCCGAAATTGTCAACCGTAGGATATGTTTGGATGATCGCGGCGGCATCCTCCTCAACGACGGTTTCGATTAATTTCGGAATATTTTCGAAATAATAATAGAAAGTATTGCGATTGATTCCGCAATCAGTCACAATATCCTTGACTGTAATTTGAGAAAGCGGTCGTTCTGTCAAAAGTTTTATAAAAGAGGCTTCAATTGCTTTTTTTGTGAAGTTTGCCATTTTATTGCTTCTCCCATTTGATTTCTACGATATCCGAAATCCCACATTGCAGAGCAATGCAGATTTTAGCAAGCGTTTCAAATACTTTTTCCACGATAGCACGCCAATCATAACAATTAACTATATTATATCATATAATCACTCAAAAGTCACAATAATTCTCTTTTTTGCTATTCTCTTGCTTTGCAGATAACCGGTTCTGCTGCATTGGCAGATTATGCCGCCCCGTCCGGAATCAAGATTTTTGTCTTGGCTCCAGGCGGGGCTTTTTGTGTTTTAACCCAAAAGGAAAAGGAGCAGCCCTTTTCGGACGACTCCATATTCCTTCCATAAAACACTTCCTTATCCACCCGCCGGCAAAATCCGGCGTCGGTTTTTTGTGCTTCTTTTGTGCTTCTGCGTTCAGCGCGGCTCTGCCGCATCCCCAAGCCGGCAAAAAGAAGCCCCCCGGGCGGTCGGGACCGTGTCCGGGGGGTACATTAGGGGGACGGGATTACGCGGTGCGCTTGCGGTTGACCAGGATGAGCCCGGCCGCGCTGACGCAGAGCATGAGGATGGCGAAGGGCAGCGCCACGCTGCGCGCATCGCCGGTCTTGGCGGAGCCGGAGCCGCTGCCGGAGCCGTTGCCGCCGATGACGGCCGTGCCCTTGGCGTAGACGCCGGAGAAGTTGCCGATGGCAGAGTTGTATTCGCCGCGCTCCTGGGTCGCGTTGATGTTGACGGCGACCTTGGCGGCGCCCAGCTCGGCTGTGGCGTCGAAGTCGGAGACCTTGGTCATGTCAATGACGGCGGTCTTCTTCTCGCCGCCTTCCTTGCCCGCGACGACAGAGATCTTGCCGTTGTTGTAGGTGATCTCGATGGGGGTGCCGAAGGTCGGGAAAGCGTAGTTGGCGATCATCCAGGCGTGGCGTTCATAGAGTGCGTCGGCGTTATCCTTGACCTGCTGGATGGATTTCTGGGCGATCTCGCTGTTGTAGCCGTAATCGTTGGCCTGCGCGCCGCCGTAGAGTCGCTCACCCTCAATGGTCATCTCGCGGCCTTTGTAGGTGACGGAGGCCAGACTGACGGCCTCGGCGACGCTGTCCTGCTCGGGCTTCTGGGCGCGGGTGAAGTTGAAGACGAAGTCGCCCACGGTGATCGACCAGTTTTCCTTGCCGGCATAGTACTTGGCGTTGCCCTCGAGCTTGGGCGTGCCCGCCTTACCGAAGACTTCGAAGTTGATCTTGAAGTACTTGTCGATGGCGTACTCGCCGATGCGATCGGTGATGGAGATGGGCTGGTTGCCGTTGCAGATGAAGATGCCCTTGCCGGTCATGTCGGTGGTGACCACGCCGGAGCCGGTGCCGTTGAAGAGGCGGGTGATGTTCCAGTTGATCTCATCGACCGGAGTGGGGCCGTCCTCCATCAAATCCTCGGTGACGGTGCCGTCGCCGATCCCGCCCATTTTCTCCAGATCCGCGGGCACGGACGCGCCGGCGTTGGGATCCTCAACCGGGGTCTCGGACGCGGTCTGCTCGCTCTGGGTATCGGAGGAGGTCTGCTCGCTCTGAGTGTCGGAGGAGGGCTGCTCGGGAGCAACCGGGATGTCCTCGGCGTCCTTGGCGGAGCCGACGTAGCGGGCGTCCCAATCGACCAGGAAGCCCTGATAGTACTTGTCGGTGCTGATGGAGAACGCAACGGACGCAGCCGCGTCGGTGAAGGTCGCGCCGGTCATGTCGGCCTCGACGGCCCAGTCGCCGCGCTTGCTGGACTTGGGCGTGGAAATGGTCAGCTTGCCGTTGGCGTACTCGACCTCAACGAACAGCTCGTGGGCGACGATGTCGTTGCTCGTGGCGTTGGTGGTGCCGGGATGATAGCCCACGTTGGCCTCGACGCACGCATCGTGGAGGATGTTGCGGTTCTTGTAGGCGACCCCCTCGGAGGTGTTCTCCGCCGCGGCGTAGTCGCCCTGCTCGGCAGAGCGGTTGCGATAGAGATACGCCAGATTGTTAAACGCCGTCTTGAGCAGGGTCCCCTTGCTGTTGGCGTCCCAGTCGTACTTATCCAGCGTGGGGGCGAAGGTCAGCGCGTTGCCCTTGTAGGAGGCAGAAATGTTGTACAGGGTGGTGTTGGTGGTGTGGGCCACGGTCACGACCAGATCGCCCACGGTGACGACCGCGGTCTCCTCAAAGCCGTCGCGGCCGGCCAGACCGAAGCTGTACTTGAAGGCGTCCAGATCGTACTTGCCCAGGTCGGCCTTGACCTTGCCGGTGCCGTAGATGGTCATGGCGTCGCCGACCTTGGCGGCGTGGAAGGCAGCGACGTAGTTGGGATTGCCGCCGTCGCTGACCACGGTGGCCTTGCCCGCGAAGCCGGGCATCGCCTTGGTATATTCGATGGCGGGCTCCTCGGGGGAAGCGGTATCAGAGGAAGTGGTGTCGGAGGCGGTGTCCTCGGAGGAGGCGTCCTCGGAGGAAGTGGTGTCGGAGGCGGCGTCCCCGGAGGAAGTGGTCTCGGAGGAGCCGGTCTTGCCGATCGTAGCGGTCAGGCGGAGCATGAGCAGGGGGCTGTCCGTGCTCAGCGCGTCGCCCTTGATGTCCACGACGGGGGCGCCCTTGAAGTCAGAAGCGGTAACGTCAAATTCGGTCTTGTCACCGAAGGAAAGGGCGTTGCCGTTCACGTCCTTGACGGAGAGCTTGCCGTCCTTTACGACGATGGTGTAGTCGCGCGCGCTGCGGTTATCAATGTCGCCGGCGGCCTCGGCGTTGCAGGCGATGGGGCGCAGAGCACCGGCGGCGTTGCCGTTGACGGCGAGGTTGCGCTCACGCCAGTACTGGAGAACACCTGCGTTGCCCGCGCTGCCCGCGGGGATGTTGCTGCCGGTGGCGGTGCACAGGGAGGGATAGGCCTCCATGAAGGTCTTGCCGCCGAAGGAGGCGCCGTTGACGTCGGAGGTCACCTCGGTGCGGCCGATCTCGGTCCCGTCCTTGAAGACGACCAGGCAGAAATTGGAGCGGTTGCCGCTCGTGCCGGCGTTATCCTTGGGGCGGGTATAGGCGAAGGTGTACTTGCCCAGCGTCAGCGCGACGTGCGCGTCGTCATCGGGGGCGCGGTCGTAGATGCGGGCGCGGATATAGGGCGTCATGAAGACGGAGAAATCGTCGCATAAGTAAACTTAGCCCACATGTTCGGGAGGTTGGTTCCCGCCACGAAAGTGTGGACCGAAAGAACGCCCTGAATGTCTTTGTCCGTCCAGCCGCTGTAGCCGGTCAGATCCACTGCGCCCGCGATGGTCTGCAGACCGCTGCCGCCGCGCGTGACGGTCCACTTGTCCATGTTCTCGGACGCCAACAGGTTGACTGTTGTCGATTCGGCGGTGGCCACGGTCGCAACGATGGTAACCATCGAGGCCAGCATGACCAGCGCACAAAGCAAACTGATGAGTTTCTTTGCCATGATTGGGTTCCTCCTTTGAAAACGCAGGTGTTCCTTCCGCACGCACGGCGCGGAGTCTTCCGCTATCATTTTATCATACGCTTTCGGGCGATTCTATGGACAATGTTCACCTCTTTTAGCACTTTGTTTCTCTTTTGCCGCGCGGATGGCAAAAAACGGGCCTCAGAATTGGCTATTTTGCTCTTTTCCGAGAGACAAAGAGGAAATCTTTTGCGGTTTTGTGCTAAAAAACCGTGATTTATTCCATAGGAACGCACGCCTGCGTATGATATGATAGGAGGACGGATCAATCCCTACATCCTTATAAGGAGGAACCCCTATGATGCACCGTCTTTGCTGCCTTATCCTCGCGGCCGCGGCAGCGGCTGCTCTGCTTGCCGGATGCGCCGGCGCGCCCGGCAACGGAGGGAGCGCGTCTGCCGATCCCGCTTCCTCCGGGATCAGCCCCGAATTGGCGTCCGCCTACGGAGAGGGTGCCTCGGCGCTCACCGTCGAGACCCTGAGCAATTCGGGCAGGATCACCGTCTACACCACCACCGCCGACTTTGCCAACGACAAGTTCGACAACGACCCCGTCATGCAGAAATACAACGACTGGGCCAAGAAGTACTACGGCCTGACCGTCAAGTACCGCTATCGCGGCTGGTCGGCCACGCAGCTGGAGAAGTTCATGACCGACTATGCGGCGGGGGACGCGCCCGACCTTTTCGTGCTCAACTATTACACCTGGCCCAAGATCGCCTTCCGCGACGTCCTCTACTCCGTGGAAGACCTTGCCAAGCTCGGCGTGCGGGAGCTGGACCATCCCATCCTGACCCAGTCCGCAGAACTGGCCGCCCGCTACCGCGTCGGCGACAAGCAGTACGCCATTGCCGCCGCGGGCTGCTTCCCTGTCCTTTGCGGGATCAATCTCGACCTCTTCGAGGAGTACAGCGTCAAGAGCCCGCTCGACTATTATAAGGAAGGCGCCTGGAATATGGACGCTTACGTCCGGTGCTGCAAGGAGCTGACGCGCACCGTCGGCGAGAAGAAGATCTGGGGCGGCTTCGGCTGGAACCAGGACTGGTTCCTGATCGCCAACGACGGCCGCATGATCGACTGGGACAAGGATCACGCCAAGCTGGTCGTTGCCATGAACGACAGCAAGACCCTGAACGCGCTGAACACCATCCGCGATCTCTATATGAGCGGCTACGTGCCCGAGCAGGGCGACGCCTTCTTCAAGCGGGGCCAGATGGGCATCTTCTGCGCCGAGAACCAAAACCTGGCCTTCACGCTCAAGGACTGCACCTTCCGCTGGGACGTCGTGCCCTTCCCCCTCGGGGCGGACAACACCTCGGGCAACTGTCCCGGCGCCCCCCAGGCCCACGTGGTCATCTCCTCCTCCCGCAACCCGCAGGGCGCCGTCAACTACATGATCAGCCGCAAGATGTGGGCCAAGTATCTGCGTGAGTCGGATCTGACCGAGAGGATGATCGAAGCGGGCGAAATGGATGAGAGGCAGAACGCCTACAACGAGCCCGGCTGGTACACCTTCGACGAGGAGCAGATCGCCATGTACGAGGCGCTGGAGAACAAGGTCGCCGTCGACCTGACACGCGGCACGGGAACGCTGGCGCTGGACACGTCCTTCTGGAACGATCTGACCCAGGGCAAGACGGTCAAGGAGTGCATTGACGCATACGAGGCGCTCTACCGCGAACAGTGTGAATTCGAGAACAACTACAAGCCGCAGTAACGGCACAGAAGAAAGCGCCTCGGCTCCGCGGAGCCGAGGCGCTTTTCTGCGTCCTACGCTTTTTTCTTTTTCAGGATGAGGATAACGGCCACAGCGGCGCCCGCCAGCAGGAGAACTCCCGCTCCGATCCCGACCCAGAGCCAGGGGAAGGGCGCGGCGTCGCCGGCGTCATCGGTCGGCTCGGCCTGCGCGGAGGAGGCGATCTGTTCGGAGCCGGTCGCCGCGCTCCGGTCCTCCCCGGAGACGGTTTCGGCGCTCTCGCTCGCCGCGGCGGAGGAAGCGCCCGACTCCTCGGAGGCGGTCTGGGGACGGGGCACAGCCGCAGCGGTGGCGCCCGTGGCACGCAGGCGAAGCATGGCCATGGGGCAATCCGCCATGGACAGGTTGCTCCCCTGGATCTTCACGACCGGGACGCCGGACAGCTCGGCGGCCGTCGCGTCAAAGGACGTCACGCTGCCGGAAGCGGTTGTGAACGCGACCGCGTTGCCGCGGACGTCAAGCACGCTCAGCTTGCCGCCCTTGAGCGAGATCGTATAGTCTCTCGCGCCGGCGTTGTCGCGGTGGATGGTCTCGCCGTCGTCCAGGAAGGAGCACATGAGCGCAAACATCCCGCCCAGGTCGGCGTTCTTGGTCCCCGTACACAGATCCGACCAGTAGGCGTGCGCGGCGACATACCGCTGGTCGGTGTCAGAAAAGCGGTCGTCCAGTGTGGAATCGGCATACTCCGTCCCCTTCGGGACCCACATGCTGGTGGTCATGGCCAGATCGGGGTACCGGTCGACCAGGCGCTTGCCGGCAAAGGCGGCGCCGTCAAGATCGGCCGTGACGCCGGTGCGGCCCAGCTCCTGCCCGTCCTTATACACCACCAGGCAGAAACGGTTGTAGTTGCCGTCCTCGCCCTCCTGATCCTTAACCCGGGTCATGAAGAAGGCGTACCGGCCCAGCGTCAGCCCCACCGCGTCGTCCCTGTCCATCAGGGGTCTGCCGTAGTTGCGGCAGCGGATGTACGGCGTCATCGAAACCGAGCATTCCGCGTCGAAGGTCAGCTTGTCGTCATAGGTAAAGGTGAGCCAGCGGGCGTTGGGGTCGGAATCGCTGGCAAACGCCTTAACCACCAGCATGCCCTGAATGTCGTCCGCGGCGTTATACTTGGACGTCCATCCCTGATACCCGGTCATGTCGACGACGCCCGCGTAATAGCCGCGCTTGGTACTGCCGCGCTGAATATACCATTTCCCCATGTTCTTGCTCGCGAGCAGGTCGACGGAGGTGCCCGCCGCCGAAGCAGTCGTGCCCGCCACTGCCGCCGCGAGCAGCGTCAGAGCGCACAGCAGAGAAATGATTTTTCTGTACATAAGATCGTCCTCCCCATGGCATAGTAACAGAGATTCGCTGCTTTTATTTTAGCACATGCGCGCGCACAATCCTACGCACAGAATCCGCATGTTTTAGCATTTTATATCGTTTTGTATCCCCGAGGCACTTCATGGAAAAAGAAAACTTTTGTGCTAAAATTGCGCGATTTTCTCTATAGGATTGGGCGCACAGATGTGATAGTATGATTGTGCAAGGTATTGTGACCCCTTTTGGAAAGGAGAATCATCATGAACATCAAACGACTGTTTTCCCTCGCCTTGGCTGTGGCGCTGATCGCCGCGCTGGCGGTCGGCTGCACCACCGAAACGGGCAACGGCGGCAACACGGGGAGCAAGACAGGATCCGCCACGGGCGAAGTCTCCGCCTCTGTGGAAGAGATCTACGGCGAAGGCCTTTCGCAGGACACCGTCGACGCTCTGCAAAAGTCGGGCGAGATCCTGGCCTACACCACCACCATCGACTTTGCCAACAACAAGTTTGACAAAGATCCCGTCATGCAGAAATTCAACGAGTGGGCCAAGAAGTACTACGGCCTGACCGTCAAGTACCGCTATCGCGCCTGGTCGGCAAGCCAGATGGAGAAATTCCTGATCGACTACGCCAACAACGACGCGCCCGACATCCTCACGCTCAACTACTTCAACTGGCCCAAGGCCGGCCTGCGCCAGGTCGTCTATAACACCGACGAGCTGGCCGAAAAGGGCGTTGTGGGGCTGGATCATCCCGCGCTTTCCTCCACCAAGGAGGCGAATGAACGCTGGTCGGTGGGCGACAAATGCTACGCCGTTTCCGGCAGCGGCGGCCAGGCGGTCATCGGCGCGGTCAATCTCGACCTTTTCGAGCAGTATAAGGTCAAGAGCCCCGTGGATTACTACAAAGAGGGCACCTGGGATATGGACGCCTACATCAAATGCTGCAAGGAGCTCACCCGCACCTTGGCCGACGTCAAGATCTGGGGCGGCTACGCCTGGAACTACAACTGGTATCTGGTCGCCAACGACGCCCGTCTGATCAGCTGGGACAGCACCCGGACCAAGCTGGTCGTCACCATGAACGATCCCAAGACCATTCGCGGCGCCGAGTCCGTTCAGGCGCTTTATACCGGCGGCTACTCTCCCCTGAGCGAGCCCGATCCCAAGTTCAAGAAGGGCCAGATGGGCGTCTACTTTGCCACCACCCAGAACCTGGCCTCCCTGCTCAAGGACTGCACCTTCAAGTGGGACGTCGTGCCCTTCCCCTACGGTGCGGACAACACCTCCGGCGAGGTCCCCGGCGAGCCCCAGGCGACGGCTGTGGTCACCTCCACCAAGAACCCGCAGGGCGCGGTCAGCTACATCATTGCCCGCCGCGTCTGGAAGGACGTTCTGCGCAATTCCGACATCGTGCCCGCAAACGACTTCTACAACACGCCCGGCTACACCGTCTTCAACGAGAAGCAGGTCGCCATGTATGAGGCGTTCGACAACATGCTCGGCGTCGACCTGACCCTCGGCACCGGCACGCTGAACTCCTACTATCAGTTCTGGAACGACCTGCGCGACGGCAGCAAGACTCTCAAGGAGTGCATCGACACCTACGAGTCCTATTATCAGGAACAGGCCACCTTCGAGAACGAAGAGGCCGCCAAGGTCAAGAGATAACGTCGCGCCCTCGCACAACAAAAAACCGCAAAAAAACCGACGCCGGCATACCGGCGTCGGTTTTTTGCGATCCTTTTCTATTCCTTTTCCACCCGGTCGAGGAAGGCGTAATACCCCTTTCTCGCACAGAAGTTCCAGATCAGCACCAGCCCGGCCGCGATGACCTTGGCGATCAGCTTGGCGGCGTCGGCGCCGGCGCCCGCGAACCAGTCGAAGAAGAGCGCGAACAGCCAGTTGGTCAAAAATAGCCCGATCACGCTGATGACCGCCGTCACGAGGAACTCCAGCGAGGGGTGCTTCCGTTTCTTCTGGAACACCATCCATTTGCCGAGCAGGAAGTTGACCGCGATGCCCACGGCGTACCCGACCGAAACGTAGATCCACTTGGTCGCGACGAACTGCGAAACGATCATCAGGGTGAGCGTGTCGGCCAAAAAGGACGCGCCCCCTACGAAAAGGTAGCGGAAAAACTGCAGCCCGCTGTCCTCGTTCTTCTCCAGGAAGAGGGCGCTCAGCTTGGCGCGCGGGCCTTTGGCCTCCCGCACGGCGGCGGGGATCAGCCGCTTCACAGCAGCTCGGGGTCGTAGACGGCCCGCTCGCCGCCGACGAACTTGAGCCGGGTGCGGGCGTAGGTAACGTGCGCCCCGCCGATGGTCGTCACCGAGGTGCGCACCGGCACCGCCACGGGGCGCAGGTGCATCCCGATCAGGGTGTCACCGACGTCCATGCCGGCGGCCGCCTGCACCCGCTCGACAGCGCAGGGGCGCTCAAAGGCCGCCCAGGCGTTGGTGGCGAAGGAGCCGCCCGCCTTTTTCTGCGGGACGACGTTGACGCGGGTCAGACCGAAGGCGTCGGCGGTCTCCCGCTCGACGATGAGGGCGCGGTTGAGATGCTCGCAGCACTGCGCCGCCAGACGGATCCCCCGCTCCCTCAGCAGGGGCAGGATCCCGTCGAGCACCGCCTTGGCCGCGTCCATGTCGGACGCCTTGCCGATGACGCCGCCCATGATCTCGCTCGACGAACAGCCGACGACCAGCAGGTCGCCCCTTTCCAGCTTGGCGGCGTCGAGCAGCTCCTCCAGCCCCTTGCGGGCCAGCGCCGCGATTTCTTTCATGCGCGTGTCCTCCTTGATTTTGATACCTCTATTGTACCGCGTTTGGCGGATTTTGCAAGCAAAACCGTAAAAAACGGGAGCGGGGCCCTGCGGCCTCGCTCCTTGCGTTCAGTTGTTCTGCTGGTTCTTGCTGTCGCAGGGGCGCTCGTCCTTTTTCTGAGAGGACTGCTGATCCCGGCGATTCTGATCCTGACGGATCTTCTGCTCGTTACGGTCTTCCATCGGTTCTCACCACGCTTTCGGGGTTAGCGTGTCCCGAAACGCGGCTTTTATTCAATCCAGGATCTTTTCATAGGCGATCCGCTCCCCCGCGACGGGATAGCGAACCCGCCCGCAGGCGACAAAGCCGTTTTTTTCCAGCATCCGGCGCATGGCGGCGTTCTTCTCGTGGGTGTCGCCGCGCAGGGCCTCCACCCCGGCGTCCCGGCATCGCGCCTCGGCAAAGGCGATCATTTCGCCCCCGATCCCCCGTCCCTTGCACTCGGGCGCGACGGCGACGCGGTGGAGAGCGGCGTACTCCCCCTCGGTCGACCAGGCGCCCTCGAAAAGACGCTCGTAGGCCGGCTCGCCCGAGAAATCGAGGACGAAGGTGCCCTCCAGCCGCCCCTCGGGGCTGACGACGACGTAGCAGATGCCGTCCTCCACGTCGGCGAAGGCGGTGATCTCGTCAGGGCCGCCCACCTGCCACTGGGGGATGCCGGCCCCGGCGAAATAGCGGCGCGCCGCGTCGTAGAGGGCCGCGATCCCCTCGATGTCCGAATAGCTCGCTTCCCGGATCCGCACGGCGCCGCCCCCTTTCCCGGTTCGTTTTTCCCATTGTACCAAAGCGAGCGGCGAAAATCAACCGCGCCGGCTTGTCTTTTTGCCCGAAGGGGTGCTATAATAGAGTCACCGTCTTTGAAGGAGGCGCTTTTCGTGCCCGTTCTCAACCTCGTCCTCGTCGAGCCGCAGATCCCGCAGAACACCGGCAACGTGGCCCGCACCTGCGCCGTCACGGGCGCCCGGCTCCATCTGGTCGGGCCCATGGGCTTCACCATCGACGACCGCCGGCTCAAGCGGGCGGGGCTGGACTACTGGCCCCTGCTCGACGTGACCTGCTACAAGGACCTCGCCGATTTCTTCGCCAAAAACGAGGGGCCCTTCTTCTACTTCACCTCCAAGGGCACCCGCTCCCATTCCTCGGTCGCCTATCCCGACGGGGCCTACCTCCTCTTCGGCTCGGAGACGGCCGGCCTGCCCGAAAGTCTCCTTCTCGCTCACCCGGGCGAGGCGCTGCGCATCCCCATGATCGGGGCGGCGCGCTGCCTCAACCTCTCCAACGCCGTGGCGGTCGGCGCCTATGAAGTCCTGCGCCAATGGGGGTACCCCGCACTGGAGAATCAGGGCCGTTTGACCCAATATGAGTGGCCGGAGGAGCCCGGAATGATAAAAAAGCAACAAAGTTTTGAAAAACCTGCCTTTTTCTCTTGAAAATCGGGAGGAAATATAATACTATAGGGAATAGTAAAACCGATTCTGCAACCGAAAGGATGTCTGACCATGTCCATGCTCAACAAGAAGACCATCGACGATATCAACGTCAAGGGCAAGCGCGTGCTGGTCCGCTGCGACTTCAACGTGCCCCTCAAGAACGGCGTCATCACCGACGAAAACCGCATCGTGGCCGCCCTGCCGACCATCCAGAAGCTCATCAACGACGGCGGGCGCGTCATCCTCTGCTCCCACCTGGGCAAGCCCAAGGGCGAACCCAAGCCCGAGCTCTCCCTCGCCCCGGTCGCCAAGCGCCTGAGCGAGAAGCTGGGCAAGGAGGTCGTCTTCGCCGCGGACGACGAGGTCGTCGGGCCCAACGCCCGCGCCGCCGTCGCCGCCATGAAGGACGGGGACGTCGTCCTGCTCCAGAACACCCGCTACCGCGCCGAGGAGACCAAGAACGGCGAGGCCTTCTCCAAGGATTTGGCCTCCCTGTGCGAGATCTACGTCAACGACGCCTTCGGCGCCGCCCACCGCGCCCACTGCTCCACCGTCGGCGTGACCGAATACGTGGACACCTGCGTGGTCGGCTACCTGATGGGCAAGGAGCTGCGCTATCTCGGCAACGCGGTCGAGGATCCCAAGCGCCCCTTCGTGTGCATCCTCGGCGGCGCCAAGGTCGCGGATAAGCTCAACGTCATCGACAACCTCCTCAACAAGGCCGACACCCTCATCATCGGCGGCGGCATGGCCTACACCTTCCTGGCCGCCCAGGGCTACAACGTGGGCAACTCCCTGGTGGACGAGACCAAGCTCGACTACTGCCGCGATATGCTCAAGAAGGCCGAGCAGAAGGGCGTCAAGATCCTCCTGCCCGTCGACAACGTCGCCGCCCGCGCCTTCCCCGATCCCATCGACGCCGACATCGAGACCCGCGTCTTTGACTCCGACAACATCGACGACGGCTGGATGGGTCTGGACATCGGCCCCGCCTCCGGCAAGCTCTTTGCGGATGAAGTCAAATCCGCCAAGACCGTCGTCTGGAACGGCCCCATGGGCGTGTCCGAGAATCCCAAGCTGGCCGGCGGCACCATCGCGGTGGCCAAGGCCCTCAGCGAGACCGACGCCATCACCATCATCGGCGGCGGCGACTCCGCGGCCGCGGTCAACAACCTCGGCTTCGGCGACAAGATGAGCCACATCTCCACCGGCGGCGGCGCCTCCCTCGAATTCCTTGAGGGCAAGGAGCT